>JAQBOY010000435.1 GCA_028287805.1 Mucilaginibacter sp. | reverse complement strand
CATAGCTATGCCCTAATGAACCGCTTGCAAGATTTTAATACTTTGCAATTACCTGTTTTGACAGGTATATCCCGCAAAAAAATGATCTATGGAATATTGGGTACTACTGCGGCTGATGCATTGAATGGCACCACGGTATTAAATACTATTGCCCTAACCAAAGGTGCTAATATACTACGGGTACATGATGTGAAGGAAGCGGTAGAAGCGGTGAAGATTTGGGAGGCGTGTGTAAATTAATATTTCTGTCAATTCTCTGCAATTGCTCGGCTCCCACCGCAGTCGCTCGGCTCTGCCGGGTGACTAATATTACAAGGCCTCCGGCCTATAATATAAATGCAATTTCCATTACGGCAAGATGCCGCTTTATATGACTCATCCGACAAGAGCCGAGAGTGTGTTCAAAATGAATAATTAACCTACCAGCTCCATCATTTTTAAAATACTGTCTATATACTCCCGGTTGTTGGCTAAACGTGGTACTTTATGCTGACCGCCTAATTTGCCCTTTTCCTTCATCCAGTTAAAGAAAGTGCCTTGTGGCGCTTTGCGTACTATAGGACGGCGTAATGCCATATCTTTAAATCGTTTGGCATCATAATCAGAGTTGATGCGGCGCAGGGTTTCATCCAGCAGATCAACAAAACGTTCAAATTCGGCCGGTTTTTTTTCAAACTCAATGATCCACTCATGGGCACCACATTCTTTGTCGTTAAAGTATACCGGTGCTGCTGTATAATCCCTGATGATGGCGCCGGTTTGCTGGCAAGCCTCATCTAATGCCCGCTCGGCGTTATCAATAATCAGTTCTTCGCCAAAAGCATTAATAAAATGTTTGGTGCGGCCGGTAATTTGGATGCGATAAGGTAAAAGCGAAGTAAAGCGAATGGTATCACCTATTAAATAGCGCCATAGTCCGGCATTAGTACTAATAATGAGCGCATAATTTTTATCCAGTTCCACTTCATCAAGAGTAAGCGTTTCAGGATTTTCATCATTTAAATTCTCAACCGGCAAAAACTCATAAAAAACACCATAATCCAGCATCAGCAGCATGTCGCCGCTATTCTCTGTATCCTGTATCCCAAAAAAACCTTCAGATGCATTGTAAGTCTCCAGATAGTACATGCTATCGCTGGGGATTAGTTTTTTAAACTGTTCGCGGTAAGGCGTAAAGTTAACAGCACCATGAAAGTATAGCTCCAGGTTTGGCCATACCTCCAGCATGTTTTTTTTGCCGGTTATTTCCAGTATTCGTTTTAACAATACAATGTTCCAGGTAGGTACGCCACCCAGACTGGTCACATTAACATCCTTTGTAGCCAGGGCCACCTTCTCTATCTTCTCCTCAAAATTTTCCATGAGGGTAATATCCAAATCTGGGGTTCGGTGAAATTCGGCCCATAACGGCAGATTTTTCATGATAACTGCTGAAAGGTCGCCAAAAGAAGTATCGGCATTTAACTGGCTTACCTGGTGGCTGCCTCCAAGAGTAAGTATCTTCCCGGTAAACATACGTGCGTTGGGGCGGTTGTTAAAGTAGATGGTAAGCAGGTCCTTACCGCCTTTAAAGTGGCATTCCTCTAATGATTCTTCGCTAACGGGGATAAATTTACTGCGGTCATTGGTAGTGCCGGATGATTTGGCGAACCAGCGGATCTCTGATGGCCACAGCACGTTTTTTTCCCCTTTTAACATCCGCTCTATGTAGGGTTTCAGCGTGTCATAATTTTGTATAGGTACACGCTGCTTAAATTCCTGTAAGCTGTTAATGTTTTTATAATCGTATTTTTTGCCCCATTCTGTATTGCCTGCAATAGTTATCAATTGTTCAAACCATTCCTCCTGCACCTCATTAGGATATTTCATAAAAAGCTCTATCTGGTGGATACGCTTTTTCATGAACCAGGTAAAAACAGAGTTAAAAATTGTCATTGGCAATGGAAGTTTTTAGGGAGCGAAGGTTTTTCTTTTTAGTACAAAATTTGCGCCAAGGTAAACTTTACGCACTAACTCATTTTCGGCCAGTACTTCAGGCACGCCCGACTCTAATATCTTACCCTCAAAAAGCAGGTAGGCACGATCGGTTATAGAAAGTGTTTCCTGCACATTGTGGTCTGTAATTAAAATACCTATGTTCCGGTGCTTTAATTTGGCTACCATAGCTTGTATCTCTTCCACCGCAATAGGGTCAACCCCGGCGAAGGGCTCATCCAGTAAAATAAAATTGGGTTCTGCAGCCAGGGCCCGTGCTATTTCTGTACGCCTGCGCTCACCGCCCGACAGCAGGTCGCCCCGGTTTTTGCGTACTCTATGCAGGCTAAACTCATCAATCAATGTTTCCAGTTTTTCCTCCTGTTTTTCCTTGCTCATGTTGCCCATCTCCAATACCGCTTTAATGTTATCTTCAACAGAAAGCTTACGGAAAACGGAAGCCTCCTGCGCCAGGTAACCTATGCCTTTTTGCGCGCGGCGGTACATAGGGTCGCCGGTTATTTCCTCATCATCTAAAAATATCTTGCCTTCGTTAGGTTTTATTAACCCTACTATCATGTAAAAAGAGGTTGTTTTTCCGGCACCGTTAGGGCCCAGCAAACCTACTATTTCACCCTGTGAAACATTGAATGATACATCACTTACAACAGCGCGTTGCTTATATTTCTTTACTAAATTTTCTGCTCTTAAAATCATATGGTTAATTGTGAGTAGGGAATAGGTAGTAGTAAGTTATTTAATTCACTGCTACCTATTCACCGTTCACTATTCTTATTCCTTTTATATTTAACTGTATAGATCTTCGCCCTCGCCAGATATTTTCTTCAATAGTATAACAAATATCGAAAGGTATATCTTTTTTTATTTTTTCAAGATAGCCACCATGGTTAAATGCAATGCAATCAAACATTGCCGAACCCTCTTGCATTACCGCCATTTTCAAATGTTTTTCACCGGCCAAACCCGGATTACTGCTAACATACACATTTTTAGTAAGGAATACCGGCAACATATTTTCAGGCCCGAAAGGTGCAAACTGGTTCAATACTCTAAAAAATTTTGGTTCTATCTGGCTTAAATGCAGTTCTGCGTCAATTTGTATTTGCTGTACTAATTGTTCGGCGGTAATGCTTGCACATACTACTTCCTCAAAACGGTCAATAAATGCAGGCACATTTTCCGGATGTATAGTCAATCCAGCAGCATATTTATGCCCTCCAAACTGGATCAGCAGATCGCTGCAACCGCATAAGGCTTCGTACAAGTCGTAACCTACTACAGAACGCGCGGAGCCGGCAACATGGCCGTTTGAACGTGTTAAAACTACGGTTGGGCGATAGTATTTTTCAGTTAACCGCGAAGCCACAATACCTATAACTCCCTTATGCCAGTTCTCATTATATACAACGGTAGATTTACGGC
>JAQBOY010000413.1 GCA_028287805.1 Mucilaginibacter sp. | reverse complement strand
ACGGCATCATCTATCCATTCTCCGGCCGTTCGGCCAGTAACATCCTTTATGCTTTCTGTTAAATGTTTAGAAGATACAAACAGCGCATCCGCATAATATTGCACGTTACGATGTTCTTTATAATGATGAAATACCAGGGCCTGGAATAGGATATTTAATTCCTGCTTGCGGCTTTGTTTACCTTTAATAATGGTGTGCTGCTTTTCATAAATGGATGCCACCTCATAAAGTAAAGTAATTAAAACGCTTCTTGAAATTTCCATCCTGTACGGATGATCTTCGCGTTCCAGTTTTTGCTGTATCAGTACATAAATCTCCAGCAATAATTTGGTATCATTCACATCCGTATAAATAACCGGTATAGATGAACTTTTAAAATAGCTGAATGATTCTAAAAAGTGGCTGTTGGCATTATTTTCCGTCAAAAACTCCTTCGAAAAAACGATGAACCTGCATAAAAAGTCAGGGCTGCTATCGTATATTCTCAGCACATGAAAAGGTGTGGCCAAAAGCATGGCACCGGGCATTGCTTCGTATACTTGTAAATTTACTTCTACCTGTGCAGCTCCGCGTGTGCAAATACCTACAATATAGCCATCAGACCGGTAAGGGTATTCGCTTAAAGAAAGTAATTGTTTTTCGTTAGTTATAAAAAAACCTGGGCCAATCAGTTTATCAGCATACAAGTCTGCAAACTTTGATAAGGTTAATTGTCCAATGTTTTTAATCATAAAGCTTAAATATATATAAATAAGCTGGTTTTAAGTAAGCGTCATATTTTTAATAACTACCACGCTGTTGTCATAATAGACCGTCATTGCTGTAAAGGAGCGATCCGCCATCTGGCGGACTACACAAGCTAATCCATATCCCCCGTAGCGTTGTTGGCAAGAAAAAGCCGCCTGCCCTTGTACACCTATAGCATTTTGTTTACAAATTTACCCATTTATAGGCTAAAACCTTTATCCGACTTTTTGACTAATACCTCCGCATTATAGCCCTTTTTTTCCTATTAATTCACACTAATTTTATTTTTTAATAGCTGCACATTGTAACCCAAATACAATACCGGCATGACGAACCAATTATATTATGAGAAAAATCTTACTCTTAGCTCTAACGCTATTGCCTTTTTTTGCTTTTTCGCAGGGATTTCAGGTTAACCTGGAAGGCCAAAAGCAAATTGGAATGGGCCACACCGGTACCGGTCTTGCAACGGATGGTGCCGCTGTTTTTTTTAACCCGGGCGCAGTTGTTACGCTTCCGGAAAATTATATCCAGGCGGGTGTAAGCCCTTTATTTTTTAAATCTGATTTTAACCCTTCCGGAACTAATTCACAATTTCAAACTGCAAACAAGGTTGCCACTCCATTTACCTTTTATGGCGTATGGGGTCCAAAATCATCCAGCCGGTGGAAAGTTGGCATGGCCATTTATACACCTTTTGGCGGCCTAACCGACTGGGGCCAGAGCTGGACAGGCAAATATGTTCTGGAAAGCCTTAATCTAAAAGCCATTTATTTTCAACCTACACTAAGTGTTAAGTTAACCAGCTTTTTAAGCATTGGCGGCGGGTTTGTTTATAACAGTGGTAGTGTAGATCTTACCCGGGCCATACCCATTGGCAACACATCCGGGCAGGACGGACAAGCAGAATTGAAAGGAACCGGTCACGGCTATGGCTGGAACGCGGGTATCTATATTAAAGCCGGGCCGAAACTAACCATTGGTTTAACACACCGCTCGAAGGTTACTACAACCATCAATAATGGCAACGCTATTTTTACTGTGCCTGCTTCGGTACAAGGTAATTTTCCGCAACCTAATACATTCAACGCAACGCTGCCATTACCGGCCACTAACTCAGTTGGTATAGGTTATTATCCCACTAACAAACTGTTATTAGCTTTTGATGCCAATTTTGTAGGATGGAATGTATATAAGGAATTAGCATTTGACTATAAAAATAACACCACCGTTTTACAGGATACCCGCGAGCCCAGGAATTATAAAAATGCAGTTAGCCTGCGTATAGGCGGACAATATAAAGCAACTGATATGCTTGCCGTACGCCTGGGGGGCGGCTATGCTACCACCGCAGTGAACGACGGCTATGTTACGCCGGAAGCACCGGATGCCAACCGTGTTTATTTTACCGGCGGTTTAGGCTACAAACTGGCTAAACACCTTGACATTGATGTTTCATTTGAATATGAGCATTTAATGCAGCGTACACAAACAAACATTCAATCACAGCTATCAGGTACATTTAAAACAGATGTATATATCCCTGGTATCGGCTTAGCTTATCATTGGTAACCTGTAAAACTGAACTTAGATGAAAACTATTAAATTATACTTATTATACATACTGGCAGCTTCGCTGTTATTGGCATCATGCAAACCTACGGTACAGGTACCCAGAGCCAACCATGGCACCGCCGATTTTACGAGATATATAGCGGTAGGCAACTCTTTAACAGCCGGCTATGCCGATGGCGGTTTATACCTTGCAGGGCAGCAGAACTCGTTTCCAAGTATTATTGCCAAACAAATGCAGACCGTGGGTGGCGGCAGCTTTTCCCAACCGTTGTTCACATCCGACCAGTCTAATGGTTCCGGGTACCAGGCATTAACCGGCTTTGCTGCTGATCATACAACGCCAATTATTACCCCGGTTACTACCAAATTAGCGGTAAGGGGTACTATTACCTTGCCGGGATTAGGCACTATTGCGTTATATACCAAATATTCGGGAGCGCTTGAAAACTATGGGGTGCCGGGTATTAAGCTGAGTGATATTTTAAACCCGGCTTATGGTAACGGCAATCCGTATTTTGAACGGCTTTTACCAAATGCCACTCCTACCAATACAACTGATTATCTTGATTTTGTTACGGTTAAATCATTTACCTTTTTTACCAACTGGTTAGGTAATAACGATGCGTTAGGCTATGCCACAAGTGGCGGCGCCGGCGATGTATTAACAGATAAAACAACTTTTAATACATTATATATCACCTTAATAACCCGCTTAACGGCTAATGGCGCAAAAGGCGCCTGCGCAACCATACCTGATGTAACTACTATTCCTTATTTTACTACGGTTACAGTACCCATTGTGCTGGCAACCGTACAAAAGGCTAATCCCGCGGTGCAGGCTTTATATATTAATGCATTGGTTGCAGGTACAACCACTTATGCGCCACGCGCCGCTACACCTGCAGATTTGATTGTGTTAACTTTCCCTACAAGCAAAATAGGTGTGCCCAATGCCGGCGGTTATCCTTATGGCCTGCATCCGCTTAACCCTATCGAAACGCAGTATGTTTTAGATGCTAACGAAATTGCCCTTGTTAAAGACTATGTCAACTCGTATAACAGCACCATTAAAACGGTAGCTTCTTCCAAAGGATTAGCGGTATTTGATGCTTTTACCTTTTTGACTAATATAAAAATGAATGGCCTGTTAATAAATGGGCTGAACCTTAATTCGAATTATATATCCGGTGGTATATTTTCATTAGATGGCGTACATTTAACACCACGTGGCTACTCCATTGTTGCCAACCAGTTTATAAATGCCATTAACGCGCAATATGGTTCTAACATTCCATTGGCGGATGTAGCTGCTTTTAGTGGCGTTAAATTCCCGTAAAGATTAAAATTATAGCATTCGCGCAAGATCATATAAACAGGTGTTGCCTTTAAGCACAGCAATGCCTGTTTTATTTAAAGCACAATTTGAACCTGCTTATTATTGAAAGAGATTTGACAGGTAATCATCAAGATCTTCTTCCATAAAAACTTCCATTTCAAATTGCTCATCAATCAACGCTGAAAATTCAATTAGTTCCTGGCTCATAACTAAAGGATTTAGTTAGTAAATATAATAATTTTTTTATA
>JAQBOY010000411.1 GCA_028287805.1 Mucilaginibacter sp. | reverse complement strand
GCCCGGTTCTGGTATGGTTGGCGTGGTTGACCTGAAAACTTCAAAATTAACCGCTAAATGGTCGAAGTTATTGCCGAGGGCAAACTTTCCGATGGCCTATGATGAAGCGCAGCACCGGGTTATTGTAGGCTATCGTGTACCTGCCAAACTGATCGTTTATGACAGCGACACTGGCAAGGAAATATTCAGCGCACCTATGGTGGGCGATGTGGATGATCTGTATTGGGATGAGAAAAATAAAAGCATCTATATAAGCGGTGGTAGCGGTTCAGTAAATATTTTTAAACAAACAGGTGATAACATTTATAAACAGATTGCCGATATCAAGACCCGGAACGGCGCACGTACCTCATTACTCGTTCCTGAATTGGGCTTGTTCCTGATCGCGGCAAGGGAAAGGGGTGATCAAAAAGCGGCTTTACTGGTTTATAAAATTGCTCCTTAACGCTTTTTATTAAAGAACACGGCCACTAATAGAAGGATAAACGAAATCATTCCGCCATACAAAAAGTCCTTTCCGGCAAAATGGCTGCCCGTAAACCCGGCTATAGGATAGGCAATCGCCCACCACAAATGGGAAAAGGCAAAGTGCGAACCATAAACCTTACCCTGTTCGTTATCTGCAATATTCTCACCGATCAAAGTTTCAGACGGCATTTCTGCCAGGCTTTGTCCTAATCCCGCGAACAGCCACAAGACCAGCATAACCGGGTAGCCCACAAAATTCGTGATGGAAATGGTGATCGCCAGCACCAACGCACCTAAGATCAAAGAGATGCGGCGTGTTTTGGTCTTATCCAGACTGCCCGCTACAAAAGCCGCAATACTCGCCCCGATACCAAATGCTGCCATCGCCCAGCCATAATGCTTATCATCCAAATGCAGCCCACTTTTAATATGCCCGACTGTATTGACCAATATCTGCGCCCCGGCGATAGCCGATACAAACTCAATGAATAGTGCAAACCGGATCAATGGATTTTTAAACAAGAGCCGGATACCTTTGATCGCATCGTGCCAAGCCGTGAAAGTTTTTTCATTTTGCCTGACGGGCTTTTGCAATTTATCCGCCGGCAACAACAAAATGAGAACGGCTGCAATCACAAACGAACCCGCATCGATAAAAAAGATCTGCCTCGCGCCAAACCAAACCGCCAGTATCCCCGCCAACCCAGGCCCTAAAACACCCAATATTTGAAACGTTGCTGTAGATAAACCAACGGCCTGCCGGTAATGCGCATGATCCACAACCTGGGGGATCACCGAACGATAGACAGGCGTAAAGAAAGCATTGAACACATTGAGGAGGAAAACCAGCGCATAGATCTGCCACTCCTGGTTGACAAAAGGAAGACAGGCGACAATCGCCATCCGTATAAAGTGGGTGGTGTATAAAATGATTTTCCGGCTCACCCGGTCAGCCAGTACACCCGCAAAGGGGGAGAAAATGATAAAGGCGGTTACCCGCAGTGTTAACGCTGTTGCCAGTATGATTGCCGACTTTTCCTTACCAAACTGGTAGGACAGCAAAGCCAGGCCTACCCAAGTAAAAGCATCGCCCAGCAGGCTAATGGATTCCGCAAAATACAAGCCCGCAAATACCCAGTTCTTCAATGCTACGAATGGCTCGGCTAATGCGGATAATTTATTATTCATCCTCCCCGGTATTTTTCATCTTCATGAGCAGGCTGTAAGCGCCTTTGGTTACGAAGGTCAGGTTTTTGAACTCCGTGTTGCTGGCGGCAAGTTCCACATAGCCGTCTTTGGTTACTCCTAGTTTGATCTCTATCATTTCATAAGCGTTCTTAGCCTTTACCTTAAAAACATAGCTTTTGTTTTCATAGTTCACAATCGCATCTTCCGGCAGCGCTAGTGCATTATTAGCAGTCACTTCAATTTCGGCATTCATAAAAGTACCCGGCAGCAGGTTTTTATCATACTGCTCAAAATGGCAATGCACTTCGGTTTTGCGCTGGTCGGTCAGATCCTTGCCGATCAGGACGATCTTGCAGATATATTTTTTATCCGGGTTACTGTTGGTATAGGCCATCATTTTCTGACCCAGACGCAGTAAGGTCACATCCTTTTCAAATACATCCAAAGCCAAATGAATATCACGCGGGTCAACGATGTCGAACAAAACGTCACTTGTATTAACGTACTTGTCAATGTTTACATTCATTTGGCTGCTGGGATAAAGTGTTGTATTTAATTAAAATATAGCAAGTGCTTCGTTGGCTTTCTTCTGGTTGAGCAGTTGGTATCCCCATGCGTTCAGGGCGTTTTTTTCTAATTTGAATGCAGGATCGTGTTTTTTCAAATCGGCAGCGAGGCTGCTTGCGTGGTCAAAACCCTGTTTTAATAATCCCGCCCTTAATTTTTTGAGATTGGAGATAAGCCGAAACCATTGGCTTCATGCATCTCCGGGATATAATAACCCGCTAATTCGTCAATAAACTGATCGGGGTTGCCTCCCATTAAGTTGGTGAGTACGACAATATGGAGTTGACGGAGAAAATGCTCCGGTCGGTCGCCGGGATATTGTTTTCAAGATTCGCTATGCCGTAGCTGTTTAATTTAACGACCCTATTATTGCGTATTACTGCCAATTGCAACGCCGGTATATGCTTCTGCTGCATGGCTAGGTTATATGCGTTGATTTATTTGCTGAAGAATATAACAGGTTAAGTTTTCAATATTCGCTGCAATTGCCTGGCAGTCTTAAAGCCGCATTGTGCAGCGATGTACTCAATGGTGTATTCCGGATTATTCAACATGGTGCTTGCGTATTCTTTCCGTAAAAGTGTATGATATTCCAGTATCGTTGACCCGGTCTTTTCCTTGAACACCCGGCTCAGGTTCCTGGGACTCATATTGACCAATGCGGCCAGGGTTTCGATACTGTTCTCTTTTGACAGGTTATCGATCAAATAATCCTGGACTTCGTGCACCTGCGGGTTGATGTGGTTGCGGTAATCCAGGTAAATGCTTTGCTGTTTATGCTTACCGCTCCTGCGGTGATAGACCACAAGCCCTCTCGCTACTTTATGGGTAAACAGAGGTCCTTTTAAATCTTCGAGGATCGCCAAAGCCAGGTCGATGCCCGCACTGATCCCGGCGCTGGTATAGACATTATTGCTTTTAATGTATAAAATATCACCGACCACCCGCGCCTCGGGGAACCGCTGCTGCAAATCCTTGACACGACGCCAGTGCGTCGTACACTCCGTATCTTTCAGCAAACCCGCCATGCCGAGGGCAAAAGCGCCGTTACAGATCGAACAAACTATGACCTTTTGGTCGGAAATCACTTTTAGCCAGTTAAAAAATGGACGCTGAGCGCCGAAAGCAATACTGGTCACGTATCCATAATCCATACCCGGGACGAAAACAAAGTCACCTTCCTGTAGCCGGGCCTCGCTGAAATGCTTGACGGTTCCAAACCCCAGCCCGGAGGTAGATACGGGTTCGGCATTAAACGAATAAAATTCCATATCCGCCTCAAAGCCATAAAACTTGGCTTCTGTAAATACCTGCACCGGGCCTGCCAGATCAAGCAGTTCCACCGATGGCGGGATGATAAACGCTATTTTTTTCATTTGCCTAAAGGTAGCCATATCTGTTTGTTGCCGGAAGGACAATTTCAGGTCGGAAACGGCCATCAGTAAGTGAACGTCAGCCCGGCCCCGTAGCCCATATCGCTGTCATAATGCGTGGAGGCGGAGATATATTTGGTCACCACATACCGTAGACCGGCCATATACTCCTTATCCGTGTTAACCATAAAGCTGAAACGCAGCCGTGCCGAAACCGGAACGTCCTCGCGTCCCAGCTGGAAACGCAGACGCCCTTTGGTATCCAGCCGGGCATCGGCTGTGATCAGGAGTGGCAGCGTGTATTCCAATCCGATGCAAAACGCCCGGCGGTCGTCGACCGCACTGGTTTGGCCGAAAATATTTTTCTCGATATCATCTGTTTTCCGGTGCCTGAAATCCCAGCCTACATAAGGGAACCACCATTGCATTGCGCCCAAATATCGTCCAAAGTGACTTTCCGATTCGTAACCATCTTTATTATTTAGACCTATCCGCCATTCGGTTTGCAGGCGAAAACGCGTATTGGCCAAAGTTAGTTCCCCATCGCTGCCATTGCTTTCCAGTCCAACTTTTGCGGCCAGATGGGCTTTTCGGTCATCGGCATAGATCTTCTTTAGGCCTGCCGCAGGATCAGGTATCTCCGGGTTAGCCGGCGAATTCTCATAACTGAATATCCGGCCCATGCCGCTCATCATATGGTAGAGGATGTGGCAATGAAAAAACCAATCGCCGCTTTCTGTTGCCGCGAATTCCAGGGTATCGGTTTCCATTGGCATAATATCCACTACCGTTTTCAGCGGTGCGTACGCACCCTGTCCGTTAAGCAGCCGGAAAAAATGCCCGTGCAAATGCATCGGGTGTCGCATCATGGTGCCATTATAGAGGATGATGCGAATATTCTCACCTTTTTTGATCATGATCTTGTCGGTTTCCGAAACCGCTTTGTTATTGATCGTCCAAACATAGCGGTTCATATTTCCCGATAAATTGAAATGCAGTTCTTTGACCGGCGCGGCCGGTAAAGTGGTCTTTTCCGGCGAACGCAGCATGGCATAGTTCAGCGTAACGATCTTGTCTGTATTTTCGGTATACATCACGGTATTCATATCCATTTGCTGCAGGCTCATGGCCATACCCATATCGTTCATGCTGCCGTCCATCTTCATCATCCCGTTCATCATCTTCATGCCCTCGAAATAATTGAGCCGGGGCAAACGTTCGGCACTGACCTGGGTGCCCGTGCCCAGCCAAAGTGAGGCCGACTTGGTGCGGTCTTCAGCAGTCGCCAAAAACTCATAGCTTTTATCTTCCGGGATGGTAACAATGACATCATAGGTTTCCGACACGCCGATTAGCATCCGGTCGGCTTCCACCGGTACCACATCCTTACCATCATTAGCCACTACCGTTAAGCGGCTCCCGGCATACTTTAACCAGAAATAAGTGGAGGAACTGCCGTTGATTACCCGCAGCTTCACTTTTTCACCCGCTTTAAAATCGGGCGCTGTAGCCACGGGTTTTCCATTGATCAAAAAACGGTCGTAATAGACATCGCTCACATCCATCGCGGACATACGCTTCCATTCATTCACGAGTTTCGTTTTAAATTGCCCCGCCTTAATTGCTTCGGTATAACTTTGGGTACTACCCTTGCGAATGCCATACCAGTCCGTCGCGTTATGCAGCGAGCGGTCTACCTGGTCAGGGTTTTCATCTGTCCAGTCACTTAACAACAAAGTGTACTCCTTCATCGGAGACTCGGCCCGCTTATGAATAATGATCGCACCATAAAGCCCGCTTTGCTGTTGCATCATGGTATGGGAATGATACCAATAGGTGCCGTTCTGTACAATGGGGAACGTGTAATAATGGGTTTCGCCCATCTCGATCGGTGAGGTGGTCAGGTAGGATACCCCATCGTAGCGGTTGGGCAGGATCAGCCCGTGCCAATGAATGGAGGTCTCCATCATCATCGTATTATGTACATAGATCTCGGCCGTATCCCCTTCGGTGAAATTCAGGGTCGGCGCAGGTATCGAACCGTTGATGGCCAGCGCGGGCCGGGCTTTACCGGTATAATTAACGGTAGTATCACTAATATATAAATGATAGATCGCCCGGTTACCTATCCGGGTGAAAAAGGGCTGGCGTTGCTGGCTGCTCATTTCGCCCATGTCCATAGGCTGTTCCTGGGCGAGGGTAAAAAGCGGCAATAGTAAAATGAAAAGGAACAGTGGTTTGAACATGATAATTTTATTTGACGGGTTGAATGGTATCGGTAATGCTTCCGCAGGTCAGCATGGCCTTACCATAATAAGGGTTACTGATCGCGAGGGCTTGGCTCAACCAGTAGGCCTTTTTCATTGGGCAGTAAGCCTGGTAAATGGGCCGGGCGGATAAACTGATGGTTTTCGCCAGCGTATAGAGGTCCTGCGACAGCGCAGCGAAGTACGCCCGCTGTGCGGCCAGGTCGTCCGTAGTACTGATTTTTTTAGCGTTAATGATCAGCCGGGCCAGCGTCGCTTTCGCCATATCGGCCTTAGCTTCGGGTAACTGTATAGTCGCTGCTGCCCGGGCCATCAGGTCCGCTTTTTCCGCCGCGGCTGGCGCATCAGCATTGACCAATGCCTGGTGGATAGCCTTATAAGCTGGCAGGAGTTTTTCACCCGGCTGCGCGCGGGCTGCCAGGAAAGAAAAGCAGCAAAAAGCGATAGTGAACATGAAGTGTTTCATAAGTTTTAATGGGTTAAAATTAAGGACGTTGGAAGTAGTGTTGCCGACGTTCGCACGTCAGATACGGACATTAGGCCATCAGCCAAAGCATAGCCACGCTCATGGCGATCATCAGCGCATCTTCGATGATGGTTACCGTGCTCATAGGCAGGTTGAATACCGCGCCCAGGCAGGCACATTTGATCTTGCGCTTGTTCAGTACGCTTTGCAATACGCCAACAATACTGACCGTCATGACCAACAGGGTGATATAGCTGGTGATGATCGGCTGGAAGTTAGCCGCGTAAGCCAAACCTAAAGCCAGTTCAACAAAAGCATAGCCGTAACCCCAGGCCCTGAATTTTTTTGCTACAATGTCGTACATCGCATAACTGTCGGCGAAGCCATCCAGATCGAGCATTTTAAAGAAGGAAAAGATCAGGAAGAAGCCCGCCATGAAGACCCGCATGGCCAGGGTAAGGCGAAAATGTTCGCCGGAAAGCGCGGCTATCAGGGAGATGGCGGTGATATAACCAAAAATGAGTAAAATGGGTTGATAGGTCGCCGCCCAGGATCTTTTTTTTTCGCCGTTGTCATCAGTAAAAGCGGGCATGGGTTGAACGGTTTCTGTCAACTGGTATTTGGGATAATCCTTTAAGGCCGCTTTCAGCGCGTCCGTGGAAATGTGCTGGGCCATGGTAATATCGGCCGTCCCTTTAGTGAGGTCAATGTTTACTTTGTTTACGCCTGCAACCTGGTTAAGCAGGGTTTCCACTTTATTTTGGCAGCCGCTGCAGGTCATGCCGGAAATTTGATAAGTATGTGTCATAATGATATTTTATTTTGACACAAAAATACCGGGACGCGCTGCCCGGTATGTTATACAATTAGGGGTAGGATTTATATCCTATTGACGGATCAAACTTCATCTAAAAATTTACGCAGGCGGATACCCTGTGCTTTGAACTGGGTGGGTGTCAGCCCGGTAACTTTCTTGAATTGAGCGGAAAGGTGCGCTACACTGCTATAGTTCAACCGATAGGAGATCTCATTCAGATTTAGTTCATTATAAGCAAGGAGTTCCTTTACTTTCTCGATTTTCTGGTTGATGACGTATTGCTCTATAGTGATCCCTTCGGTTTCAGAAAATAGCTTACTCAGCACGGAATAATCCTTGTGCAGTTCATCTGCCAGTACCTCTGAAAAAATAAACTTCTTGTCTTCCTGGTAATGGATATGGGTGATAATGATGGATTTGATCTGGTCGATCTGCTGCATCAAATGATCATCCAGCAGTTCAAAACCTAATGGCAGCAGTTGGTCTTTCAATAGGACTACTTGTTCGGCAGAGAGTTGTTCCTGCAATAATACTTCGCCCAGGCGTACATCAATGGGTGCTACACCGATATTTTGCAAGCTTTTTTCTACAGCGCTGACGCAACGCGGGCAAACCATATTTTTGATGTACAGCTTCATTTTACAAAGTAACCGATTTTGTACCGCGATACTTCAATAGGAGCAAATAAAAGCCCATCGTAAAATCGATGGCCAGGCAAAACAGGTCGTAATGCGGCGGTAGCAATTTGGAGGAAGCCCATAAGCCAAAGGCCAGGTCCCAGGCGCCGTGCAGGAAATAGCCGGCCGCCAGCAGCAGCAAGCTTTGCTTCATGCCGAAATAGGCGATCAGCAAAAACACAATAGCCTGAACGGCGCAGCCCACTGCGGTAACCAGGTCCGTCCAGGTATAACCCACGTAGAGAAAGCCAATAGCGCAAAGAACCAAGCCATAGACCGTTTGCTCTTCTAAGAACCGAAGCAGTCTGATAATGAAAATGGTAACCAATCCCGAAATAACACCAATGATTAAACCGCTCATGACTTGATCCGTTGAAAATATTCTGTACGCCCAAACAAAGAGATGCCGATATAGCCCCGCACTTTTAACCGGTCGCCATTCAGGCTCATTTTGCAATCGTAGGTCTTACCACTTTCAGGATCGTAAACTTTTCCTGAAGTATAAGTTCCGTCTGCGTATAGAAAGCCGGTAAACAGGTCGATACCTAATACTTCCCGTGTCTTTAACGCTTCATTGGGGTTTTTGTTGTCTTTTCGGGGATGGGCCACCCAAACTGAACGCCCGAAATATTGCATGCCCTTTTTATATATTTCAATTTTCGCATCCTTTGCAGGCGACCAGTACAGACCAAGCAATTGATCGCCCGGATTTGGGCTGGTTTGCGCAAATGAGCGCAGAGATCCAAGCATCAGGATCATTAAGCATAATTTTTTCATGATATTATTGGATCTCAGATTTGAAAAACAGTTTTCTAAAGGCGAAGTGGAATATCTCCGTATCACCATTGCGCACCGGGTAGGCATTGATAAACGACCAGCCTTCGCGGCCCATGAAATTCATGGCATCGATGATGGTATTGAATTTTTTGACCTTGCCTTCCCAGTCCCTTAGCCGGGTATCGTTCCAGAATTTCTTCTCGTCGCCAAAGTCGATATCGATGGTCACTTTGTTACTCAGTAGGCGGGGGGACGCGATCACCTGGCAGAATTGTTCAACTTTAACCGAATCGGTTTGCGCCAGTGAATTCAATGAACCCAGGACGAACAGGATAATAATTATTTTTTTCATGATGATTGTTTTTAGTTGTAGTCCAGCATAAGCTTGACTACGGTTTTAAATTTATGTCCGTATTGTTGATCGATCCTTGCCAGACAGGTTTCTATCGGGTATAGGTTAGAATTAGCGTAACGTATAGTTGGCACCTTGCCGTAAAGTGAGTTGACCGAAGCATTGTTGCTTGGCATCAGGATATGCAATTCATCGATCTTTTTAACCGCATTGCCGCCGGTATGCACCAGCGTGATGCCGTATTTGGTATGGATAATGCTATCCGAGGCGGTGATACACTGAAATGATTTAGGGAACGAGCGGGCATAGGTATCTAAGATACTGACCATTTCAAACTCATTCATACCTTCCTGTAGCAGGATACCCAAGCGGCGGTTCTTCCTAATGATCACCTTATTAGCGATGGTGAGCATGTGACGGAATTTGATAGGGGCACTTTGGTGCGTGTTCGATAGCCCGGCATGGGGATAATGGATGCTGTCCGCTGTTGCCTTCATGGCCATCTT
>JAQBOY010000408.1 GCA_028287805.1 Mucilaginibacter sp. | reverse complement strand
GCTATTTTATCAAATGGAACAATATAATAACAGAAGCTATATGTTTTAAATATAGTCTTAAATGCTTTAAAGCTATTGTTATTTGATTTTCAACGGTTCTTTTTGAGATAGATAGTTTATCTGCAATCTCTGAATTGGTTAAATTTTTCATCCTGCTCATTATAAATATCTGGCGGCAGCGTTGCGGTAGTTTATATAATAAGCTTTCTATATCATATTCAAATTCCAGGTATCGAATTTTTTCTTCACCATTATTTTCTACAGCATTTATGGATGATAATTTATCATAATCTTCAACATAATTTAATTTGGAAGATTTCCGGGACTTTAAATATTTGTAAACATGATACCTTGATGCTGAAGTTAAATAACTTTTGAAAACGATAATATCAAGCGTGCCTCTTTTTTGCCAGATGTTTAAAAAAATATCATTTGTAATTTCTGAACAAGCTTCATCATCTTTCAGATAAGAAAATGCGGTAGTATAAATTAATTGCCAATATCGTTCAAACAGAAGCTCAAAAGCTTGTGTATCATTCAGCTTTATAGCTTCCCACAACTCAGAATCTGTAGGGGCATGGTTAAACATATAATTGGTTCGATAAAATTAGATATTTTTTATAAGGTTTTAAAAAAAATAAAAGAAGTGTGTGAGTTGGATGAAAAAAAAGTCTCTATATTACTGTAACCAATTATACTTCATGACCAAAGAGGATTTTATCGCGCTTTACGAAAAGTGCCTTTCGGGAGAATGTACAACAGAAGATTTACATCTTTTAGAAAGATATCAAGATGATTTCGAACTTACCGATAGGCCATGGATTACAGAAATGGGCAATAAACAGGAAATTAAAGCGAAAATATATAATAAGCTGCAATCTCAGATGGATGCTCCAAAGCATTATTTGTTCAAACCCTACCAATTTGCTATTGCAGCTTCTCTACTTGTTTTTTTATCTGCGGGTATAATATTTTTTATATCGCCTACAAAAAAACAAGCATCAAATCAACTGGCTAAAGTAAAAGCTGTTATTGTACCAGGCAGCAATAAAGCTATACTTACGTTAGCTGATGGCACAAATATAAATTTAGGTAATTCAAAAAAGGGAATATTATCCAAACAAGGTGCAGCTTCAGTTAACAAATTATCTAATGGAGAACTGTCTTATAATTTAGATGCAGGTAATAAGAGCGAAAACTTCGTGAGCTATAATTTAATAAGTACACCAAGGGGAGGCCAGTACCAGGTGATTTTATCTGACGGTACGAAAGTATGGCTTAATGCGGCTTCATCTTTAAAGTATCCGGCTGTTTTTGCAGGAAAAGAAAGAGATGTCGAGCTAACAGGCGAAGCTTATTTTGAAGTGGCCAAAAATAAGGATATGCCTTTTAAAGTAACTGTTAATGGTATGGAAGTAAAAGTATTAGGCACGCATTTTAATATAATGGCTTATAATGACGAAAAGGCTACGGAAACTACGCTACTTGAGGGGTCAGTAAAGCTTATCAAAAATACAAAGGAAACATTATTAATACCGGGCCAGCAGGGGGCATTAATAAACGGACAGCCGGATTTTAATGTCCATAAGGTTAATGTTGATGATATTATAGCGTGGAAAAATGGATTTTTCAGCTTTGAAAATGAAAGCATTCAAAGCATTATGCGAGAGATTTCAAGATGGTATGATGTTGATATTGAATATAGCGGAAATTTAATAAAACAGAATTACGGTGGTACTGTGTCGCGATTTAAAGATATAGATGAACTATTAAAAACGCTTGAATTAACCGGAACCATTCATTTTAAAACCGAAGGAAGGAGGGTAACAGTTATGCCATAAATTTTACACTTTATTTAACTGTTGCCTTAAATATAACCAGGAGCGTTGGCGCGCCCCCGGTTATCGCCTCAAAGGCTAAAGTAACTTAATCAATTGTTCGTACAACCAATTATAAATTAACTTCTTAAACAAATGTATAAATTTTCCAATGCATTTCAATGCAGGAGGGTTTCCTGTGTTCTATCTAAATTTCGACTGGCAGTGAAACTTACGGTTATAATTATACTTGCAACATTTTTACAGGTAAGCGCATCAAGTTATGCGCAAAATATAAGTATAAACGTAAAGAATACCAGTCTTTCCAAATTGTTTAAAGATTTGCGCCGCCAGAGCGGCTACAATTTTTTATACAATACGGATGTTTTAAATGAATCTACACCGGTTAGTCTCAACGTTAAGGACATGCCGCTTAAAGAGGTGCTGGATAAATGTTTTGCCGGCCAGCCTTTAACTTATGTTATTCACGAAAAAAATATTGTTATCCAAAAGAAGCCGGCAGCCACATATGCAGCGGCAGAGAATATAGTTGTTAAAGGTGTAGTTAAAGATACAACAGGCCGGCCAATACCAAGTGTAAGCATTAGGGTAAAGGGCACAACTAACGGTATAACAAGTGATGCTAACGGAGCTTTTACTATAAAATTAACTGATGGTAACGCTACCCTGGTTTTTTCATTTGTTGGCTATCAGTCGCAGGAGATTGCCGTAAACAACCGTGCAATTATTAACGTTGTTTTAAAAGAACAATACTCGTCACTGAATGAATTAATTGTTGTAGGTTATGGTACCCGTAAAAAATCAGACATTACGGGGTCGGTATCATCTATAAGCGAAAAGCAGCTCCGGGAAATACCCGCCGGTAACATAGGCTCCATTTTACAGGGTGCCGCACCAGGTATTTCGGTTTTAAAATCGGGTGGAAACAGCTACCCGGGGTCAACACCGGTTATCCGAATCCGTGGCGGCCGTTCATTGGGTGCGTCAAATGATCCGTTAATCATTCTTGACGGACTTCCATTTGCAGGTAGCTTAAATGACATTAGTCCTGATGAAATTGTCTCTGCAGAGATATTAAAGGATGCTTCAGCTACAGCCATTTATGGTTCTAGAGGCTCAAACGGAGTTATTTTGATTAATACCAGGCGGGGTAAAGCCGGATCCCTTAATATTACTTATAATGGTTATGCCGGTTTTAATAAAGTGTTGGGAGAATATGATGTGATGGATGCTAGCCAATTTTTAACCTTTAGAAAATGGGCTAAAATTAACGGGTCTGCTGCCAATGCCTATACCGGGCTTGATGATCCTAAATTGTTGACAGATATTTTTACAGATCCATCAGAATTGGCCCTTTACAAAGGAGGAGGCAATACCGATTGGCAAAAACTTTTATACAAAACCGCTTTGTTGACCAATCACCAGGTTGGTGTTTCGGGAGGAACTGATAAAACACAGTATGACGTCTCCTTAGGATACTATAGCGCAGGGGGCGTTTATCCAGGGCAAAGTTTCGATCGTTACAACGCCAAGCTAAGTATTGACCATACCTTAAGTAAATACATAAAAGTTGGTTTAAGTTCATTAACAGGTTACTCCATATTAAAAGGACAAAATATTAACCCGGTTAACCTTTTCCTGGAAGCGAGCCCGTTTTCTTCACCCTATAATGCTGACGGAACTTTGGCCAAATACCTGCCGGGTAGTAACCAGAACGTGTGGAACCCACTTGCTGATTTTGTTCCCGGTGCCATCGTTGATAATGATAAACGCCTCGATAATTTTACCAATGGTTATGTTGAGGTTAATTTTACCCACGGATTTAAATACAGGTTTAACGGAGGTGTTGAATTTAGCCCCGAAACTATCGGCAAGTTCTACGGATCAAATACGACCAAACAATTAGGAACTCCAAATTATGGTTATAACTCTAACAGTACCGGGTATAACTATACGCTTGAAAATATAATTACTTATGATAAAACTATTGCCAAAGATCACGTAATTAATTTTACCGGTTTATATAGTTTACAAAAAACACAAACTGAAAATAATAATGTAAGTTATCGGAATGTGCTGGCTGATTATATACAATATTATAACCCGGCCTATGCCTCCAACATTACCAGCGGTGGTAATTTTACCAAGTATGCCATATTATCCTATATGGGGCGTTTGAACTACACTTTTAAAGATAGATACCTTGCTACATTTACCATCCGCGATGATGGTTCATCCCGACTGGCAGAAGGAAACAAATGGCATACTTTTCCTTCAGGTGCTCTAGCCTGGAATATGGGCAAAGAAGATTTTTTAACTGGGAATAAAGCTATTTCTGCCTTAAAAATAAGAGCGAGCTATGGTACAACGGCCAATACCGCTATCTCTCCTTATCAAACCATTGGCGGTTTAGCCGGCGTGTATTATAATTATGGAACTGATAACGTGCAGGGAACCTATCCCGATCCGAGAAATCCAGGTAACACTACGCTGGGGTGGGAGAATACCAGTTCATTAAACTTTGCAGTTGATTTCGGTTTATTGAATGACAGGATAACAGGCTCTGTAGAATGGTATAAACAAAGAACGGATGATATATTGCTCAGCCAGTCTCTACCGGCCACCTCCGGTTACCAATCCATTATAAATAACATTGGCCAAACTCAAAATGTGGGTATGGAGTTTAACTTAACTACTATCAATTTTGCGGGCAACGGCAAAAGCAGCTTTAAATGGACAACCAATGTCAATGTTTTCTTTAACCGTGGACGAATCAATAAGTTGGCATCTGGCGTAACTCAGGATATTTCTAATAACTGGTTTGTGGGATCGCCCAACGGGGTCATCTATGATTATAAAAGAGTAGGGATATGGCAAAATAACCCGCAGGATATTGCCCTGGCTCAGCAATATGGCTTAGCCAGTAGTGCTGCGGCCTATTTAACCGGGCCCCAATCATTATTAGGTACGGTAAAGGTTGCTGATGTTAATGGCGACGGCAAAATTACCGCTGCTGATAAAACCATTCTTGGTACTTATCAGCCTCGGTTTGAAGGCGGAGTTACTAATAATTTTGCTTATAAGAACTTTGACCTGTCGGTACTGACCTATTTTAAAATAGGTGGCTTACTGAGCTCAGGAATACACAATGGTTTTGCAGATTCCTTCCAGGCGGGGTACAATAATCTCAACGTTAACTATTGGACACCGGGTAATCCCGAAAATTACTGGCCTAAACCAAATTCAACCTTGCAGTTTCCTACCTATTTGTCAACGTTAAGTTATTTTAGCGCTTCTTACCTGAAAATCAGAACAATTACGCTTGGCTATACCGTTCCTGGTGCTGTTTTAAGCAAAGTAGGAGCCAAATCAGTACGGCTTTATGCCACCGCCTCCAATCCTTTCACTTTCTTTTCCCCTTACAAAAGCCAGGCCAAGGGGCTGGACCCGGAAACCAATGCTAATCTGGATGTGAACACACCGGCGTTATGGTCCATGTTATTTGGTGTTAATGTTTCATTTTAAAAGTAGAGCAAACATGAAAAAAATATTTTATATCACAGCGTTGCTGGCAGCAATTGTGCTTTGGACAGGTTGTAAAAAACAACTTGAAGAGGAAAATCATTCTAAACTGACAACAAGTTTCTTTTCAACGGCACAGGGGATTGATAATGGTTTGAATGCCGCTTATGCGGGGCTAAGATCTATTTATGGGCCCGAGGAAGGGTTAGAAGTGTTTACCAACCTCGGAGCTGATGAAATGCGGCTAGCCAATGGCAACCGTACAACCAATGCCGTTACTTACAACACAGCGTTTAACTCTTCAAACGAATTTTCCGGCAATATTTGGAACAACTCCTACATCTATATCAACACCTGTAACGGATTAATTGACTTCGGAGCCAATATTACCGGGATAAGCGATGCGGTTAAGAAAGAAAAGATTGCGGAAGCGAAGTTTTTAAGAGCATTTTACTACTTTAACATGGTACAGTTGTTTGGAGGAGTAACCCTGAATATCCATTATTCAGCCAGCCCTGGTACGGCAGCCGCACGGGCGAGTTTGGCGGATTGTTACAATCTTATTGTTTCAGATCTTAAAACCGCGGTAACCGATTTGAATCCCAGCCCGCAGCAAAACGCTGTAGAACCTGGCCGTGCCACTTCAGCAGCGGCGCAACATTTATTAGCTAAGGTATATTTAACACGCGGTTATTCCAGCGCTGCACAACCGACCGATTTCCAGGATGCTTTTAATACCGCTAAAAACCTTATTGATAACTCCGGAAACCTGGGCATAGGTTTACTCGGCGATTATGGCGATATATTTAAAGATAATAACGAAGCTAATAAAGAAGTGCTTTTCACGGTGCAGTATTCTAAAGATTTAACTTATGGCGGTACATCCAATTTGTGGAACCATCTGTACGTTTGTCCTTATGACTCCTTCCTCGGTCAGCGTGACCTCGCCGATGGTCGTTCCTACGCATGGTTCCGTGGCACCAGCTGGATGTATAATGTTGCTTTTGCCGATAAGACCAACGATAGTCGTTATTATAAGACTTTTCAATCCGTATGGTACGCCACCCTGCCTATAGCGCCCAAAGCCGGAGCCTCTACATATACCGTTACCGTTAGTGGTACAACTTATTCATTGCCTGTGCCTAAGGTAAAAGTAGGCGATACCGCCCTTTACTTTCCGGGAGTTAACTTAAGCATAGATGATATCAAAAGACGAAATTACTATGTTTTCACGCCTGAAAATTATACAGATAACAAGATATTCCCAACAATGACTAAATATCTTGACCCGCTTAACCGTACCACAGTAAATGAAAATTCGCACAGGCCTATTATAGTAATGCGTTTGGGCGAAACCTATTTGGTTGCTGCCGAAGCTGCATTTAAACTAGCGCAACCCGGTACGGCTGCAACTTACATCAACGCGCTCAGAACACGTGCAGCTTATCCGGGAAAAGCCGCAAATATTCAAGTTTCGGCAACTGATATTAATATTGATTTTATTTTAGATGAAAGGACACGTGAATTAGCTTGTGAACAAGTACGTTGGTTTGACCTGGTACGTACCGGTAAACTTGTTGAACGCGTACGTAAGTATGACGATTATCAGGCTAAGCTCAACATTCAGGATTTTGATATATTACGACCAATACCTTTATCACAGATCAATGCCGTAATATCGGGGCCGCCTTATCCGCAAAATCCCGGATGGCAATGATTAAGGTAAGCGGATCATCAACGCCTGACCGGCAACCGCAACGCTTAATTTGTTAGCATATAGGATATTAATATTAAAGAGATGCACCTGTGTGCATCTCTTTAAAAGTGTGCCTCTTAAATGTGAAATATTATGCAATTAAAAAAATACTTGTTTACTGCTTTTGTAGCCTTTATATATTTATCCTCATTTATTTCAAAAGCTCAGGGTAAATATTTTAACAACTGGCCCTCAAATGCTTCCCCTCAGGAAATAGGCCGTCTTGTTGCCGAGCATTTTATAGCAACAACACACCCCAATTTTGGATCGCCTAAACCTCCAAAAAGCATCACTTATCCTGAGGCTTGTGCCTGGTATGGTGCATTATTATATGCAAGCTCGGCCAATGATACTATGCTTATCAGGAAGTTAGCCAACAGGTTTGAGCCGTTTTACGGAGGTGAAAAAAACCTTGTCCCGGTTCCTGATATGGTTGATAATACAGTTTTCGGCTCTGTTCCGCTCGAATTATACCTCCTTACAAAAGATAAGAAATACCTGGAAACCGGGCTATCCTTTGCTGATAGACAATGGCTGTTGCCCGATCATTTTACCCCTGCAATGAAGGAATTAGCCGACAAAGGACTATCATGGCAAACCCGTTTATGGATAGACGATATGTTTATGATAACAACCATACAAATGCAAGCTTACAGGGCTACAGGCAATCACCAATATATTGATCGCGCAGCTAAAGAAATGGTGTATTATCTTGATCAGCTTCAGCAACCCAATGGATTATTTTATCATGCTGAAGATGTACCGTTTTTTTGGGCTCGAGGAAACGGTTGGATGGCGGCCGGCATGACCGAACTTTTAAGCGTATTACCTACCAATAATGAATATAAGGCTCGCATATTAGTCGGCTATAAAAAAATGATGGCAAGCCTTAAAAACTACCAGGCAGAAAATGGAATGTGGAGGCAGCTTATTGATGACAAGGATGCCTGGTTTGAAAGTTCAGGCACAGGTATGTTTACCTATGCTATAATAACAGGTGTAAAAAAGGGTTGGTTAAATAAAAATGAATACGGGCCAACAGCACGGAAAGGCTGGCTGGCATTAGTGTCACATATTAACAAAAATGGCGATATAGATGCTGTTTGTGAAGGAACCAATAAAAAAAATGACAGGCAATATTATTTAGACCGAAAAACTCTGACAGGTGATATGCATGGGCAGGCTCCTGTATTATGGTGTGCATCAGCATTACTTGATAAATAGCTATACTATAATGAAATATAAACGGGGTAATTGCAATGGCTATGTGCGTATACTATGCTTATTACCCTCCATATAATAAAGCGCAACAGCGCTAAAGCTAAATGAAAAAAAGATACCTTTTAATAACCTCTTTATTATTGGTGCAAAAAATCCTTTTTGCACAGCCGTTACCACATTTATCAAGTCCATCAGCAGAACAATCTGTTTTTTTAAGATCTGATAAAGGATATCATGGCAATTACTCCTGGCAAATGATGCGTTTTAAAGATGCAGCAAGCAAAGGTGAAGAAATATCCTCAGCAACATACAACACCCGGGGATGGCAGCCTGCTATTATTCCTGGTACCGTTTTAAACAGCCTGGTAGCAAATAATGTTTATCCTGAACCTTACTTCGGGGATAATAACCGAAAAACACGAAAGCTGATTCCTGATATAGCCGAAACCGGAAGGGAATTTTATCACTATTGGTTCAGAACAGGTTTTACATTGCCTCAAAGCTTTATAGGAAAACGGGTATGGTTAAAGTTTCATGGTATTAATTATCGCTGCGATATATGGTTTAACGGCCATAATTTAGGTAACATGGCTGGCATGTTCAATACGAAGAGTTTTGATATCACAGCATTAATAAATGCAAAAGAAAAAAATATTCTGGCTGTTGATGTGCAGCCAGTGGAATTTCCAGGATCAAACAAGCGCCCGGTAGCCAACCGGCCTGGTGCTGTTGGAGAAAATCACAATGGCGGCGACGGAGAGATAGGCAAAAACGTAACTATGTTAATGAGTGTAGGGTGGGATTTTACATCGCCTGATGGTATACGTGACAGAAACACCGGTATTTGGCGTGATGTGGAGCTATATGCAACCGGTGATGTTACATTATCTGATGCTTTTGTGCAAACAAAATTGCCGTTACCCGATACTGCTTCATCACAAGAAACAGTATCTGTCGAGGTTAAAAACGCTTCGGATAAGATGCAAAAAGGTCAACTGACAGGTAAGATCATTGAAAACGGAATAACCTTTAGTAAAACAATAACGCTTGCAGCAAATGAGGTTAAAATTATAAAGTTTAGCCCCGGTGAATTTAAACAACTAACCATAAAGCATCCTGAATTATGGTGGCCAATTAATAAAGGCAGGCAAAATTTATATACATTATCATTAGCATTTGTTAATTCATCAAATATTGTAACTCATGCTATTACAACTAAATTTGGTATACGTGAAATTACTTCTGATCAAAATACACCAGATAAATCACGTCGTTTTTATGTAAACGGCCAGCCGGTTTTTATCAGAGGGACTAATTGGGTACCTGAAGCTATGCTCCGCAATTCAGAAGAGCGTACGTATGCCGAACTCAGGTATACCAAACAGGCCGGGGTTAACCTGCTAAGGTTATGGGGTGGGGGAATTGCAGAGTCAGACTATTTTTACCAGCTATGCGACGAGTTTGGTTTCCTGGTATGGAACGAATTTTGGATAACAGGGGATACCCGATTTCCTGCTGATACTGCCTTATACCTGCAAAATTTTAGAAGTACTATTAAAAGAATAAGAAATCATCCTTCTGTAGCCTATTATGTTGCATCAAACGAAGGGAACGAGGTGCCAGGTACTGCCGCTGTGGTTAAACAGCTTGACCCCAACACCGGTTACCAGGTGCAGTCAGAATGTTGCGGTGTGCATGATGGTAGCCCGTATAAATATGTTAACCCTATGCAGTATTTTGAAAATACAGCTTCAGATCGCGGAAGCCGTATTGACGGCTTTAATCCTGAATACGGGGCCCCTTGTATCCCAATAGTTGAATCATTAAGAAAAATGATGCTGGGTAAAGATTTATGGCCCATTAACGATTCGGTTTGGAATTATCTTGATGGAAACGGTTTTCACCTGGTGACTACTAAATACAGGCAGGCAGTTAATGAATTTGGTGCGTCATCATCAATAGGGGAGTTTGCAAAAAAAGCACAGTTTGTAGGTGCAATGAACTTCCGTTCAATATGGGAAGTATGGAATTATAATAAGTTTACTTATGGAGACCGCTTTACCTCGGGTTTTCTGTTCTGGTACCATAACAGTCCGCTGCCACAAACCGCGTCACGTATGTATGACTGGTACCTGGAGCCTACAGCGGCTTTATACTATTCTCAAAATGGTTTAGCACCGCTGCATCCGCAGTTTGATTATTTGAAAAATACCGTATCTGTTTATAATGATTTTCGCAATTCCTTTAAAAACTATGTTGTAGAAGCGAAGGTTTATAACCTGGATTCAAAATTAGTTTGGTCGAAAACAACAACTGTAAATATTCCGGCTGATGGGGTGGTAAACGATGCCATAAAGATTGTCTTCCCGGATAATATTACCCAAGTGCATTTTATAAAACTTAAGCTAAAAGACAATGCAGGTAAAGTAATAGCAGATGCTTTTTACTGGCGTTCAAAAGATGCTTATAAAGGGTCTAAAACCATGACAGGTCCTGCTGTATCAGGGTTTGAGGATATGAATAAGTTGCCAAAAGCTAAGCTTGAAGCTACGACTAAAAAAGAATTACTAAAGGGCAAATCATTTTTGCAGGTACAGGTAAGTAACCCGTCAAACGCATTATCATTTTTTACCCAGTTAAAGCTACAGGATGGTAAAGGGAATAATCTGGCTCCTGCTTATTATTCAGATAATTTCTTTTGTCTGTTACCTGGAGAATCTAAAAAAGTAACAATTGAAATACCTGCTGCCAGTAATCATCACCACCTGCAGTTAGTAACCGATGCTTTTAATGCAAAGGCAATAACCATAAATATTAATAATTAGCATGAAACAAATATTTAGTCTGCTATTACTTTTTTTAGGGCTGTTTGTACAGGCCGCTAATAAAACTAAAATATTTACTTATCCTCTTCCTGCTATTTATCATCAATCGCAGCTTTTTTCGCTGCAGGTATCAGGCATTGCTGTGCCAGTAGTTGATTACAATCCCAAATATGATTATGCGGAGTTTTCCATGTCAAAAGGAAGTGTAAAGATAAGTGTAACCTTACCCGAAGGAACAGAAGTTAATGATTATTATATAAGCCCTCGTAAATTAGCCATATCCGCAGTTAAGAAAGGCAATCAGCTAATTTTTACCTTGGTTAAGGATGCTTATATCATTGTGAAAATTAATAAACTAAAAGAACTGGTTATTGCGGCAGATGCGGAGGAAAAAGACAAACCGCAATCATCAGGAAAAGGTATTTTTAATATTAGCTCATCCAAATATCATGCTGACGCTTCCGGGAAAAATTTAACAACCGAGGCCATACAACATGCTATTGACGATGCTTCAGCCTGGCATAATGGTATAGTATATGTTCCTGCCGGGGTATATACTATTGGCAATCTTAACCTCAAAAGTAATATGTCACTATATCTTGAAGGTGGTGCTGTTTTATTCTTTTCCGGTCACCCTCAGGATTATAAAGTAAGCGCACGTAAAGCTTCCCAAAATCGCAATATTACCTGGTGGTTATATACAGATAGTGGTGCACATCATATAAAAATATATGGCCGCGGAACAATTGATGGTAATGGAAAATATGCTACGAACAAAGAAAATAATATAGGCAATCATATCCTGGCGATCATGCATGCGACAGATTTTGTTTTTGACGGGCCGATTATAAAGGAATCAGGCGCATGGGCGGTAATTCCAACGCGCTCAAAAAATGTAGTTATAAAAAACTTTAAACTGTTTAATCGGCTGGATATGGGTGAAAATGATGGCATTGATGTAATGGAATCAGACAATGTACTGGTGCAACATGGCATAGGTATTTCTCTTGATGATCCATTCTCGACCAAAACCTGGACGCAGAATACTGACCTCTGCCGTAACTGGCCCGGTCACCCATTGCCACAAAACAATATTGTATTTGACGACCTGCTTTCATGGACGTATTGTTACGCTTATAAAATTGGGCAGGGTATTATGCAGCCGCAAACTAATATCACTTTTAAAAATTCGGTTGTTTATGATGCGGCAGTAGCTGTAGGGGTACACCATAAATGGGGAACATCCTATGTGAAGGGCGTAACCTTCGATAATATCGAGGTTGAAAAATTGACGCACCAAAATGATGACCACCGTACCTGGTGCGTACTGTTCATGCAGAACGGTGACAAACTTGGTAGCGGCCCTATTTCAGACATCATGATAGAAAATATGAAGATATATGATCCCGGAATATCTCCGGGTAAAATAAAAGGAGTAAGCCCTGCTACACAAATAAGCAATATTACCTTCAAAAATATCAATATGGTATCACTTGGGAGAGATGCAGAAACCTTACAGGAAATGAATGTAAGGGATACACTGAACTATAATAATATTAAAATAAAAAACTAAGCTAATTGCAGAACAACTATGCTACGAAGAAAATTCATTAAAAACACAAGCCTGCTGAGTAGTGCAATGCTGATGAGTAAACTGCCGGCATTTTCAGCACAAACGACTTATCCTGAAGTACGCACAGCCATGCCGCAACGAAAATTCAACAGTGTTGCGATAGAATCGGCCATAACAGAATTTAAAAAAAACGTAAAAGATGAAGAGTTGGCATGGCTGTTTAATAATTGCTTCCCGAATACGCTTGATACAACCGTAACTTTTACTACTGAAGCAGGTAAACCCGATACTTATGTAATAACAGGGGATATAGATGCGATGTGGTTAAGGGACAGTAGCGCACAGGTATGGCCTTATATCAACTTTATTAAACAGGATAAACACTTACAGCAGTTGGTGGCAGGCGTAATCAATCATCAAACAAAATGCATACTGAAAGACCCATACGCCAATGCTTTTTATAATGACCCGAACAAAGTAGGCGAATGGGCACATGATGTAACCAAAATGC
>JAQBOY010000166.1 GCA_028287805.1 Mucilaginibacter sp. | reverse complement strand
GGGGAAAATACCTGTTTTTATATGATAAATTATTGTTTGATAGTTAATTTGGCTTTATTCTTGAAGTGTGGCTTTATTATCAACCACGAATGATAGTAAAACTTATAATATTTACCTGGTATTTTCATCGCCTCTAACTAAGCTATCTTTCACAGGGCAACTATGAAGTTTATATTCCGGTCAGGGCACAAAAAACAGCAGGTTATTACCGACCAAAAGAAACATTTTCATTTGGTCAAAAAGTATATAAACCAGCAACAGAACCAGTAAAATATCAGGAATTTGATAGGATTGTTTTTCAACTCCAACAATATTATCTTTCTAATCAAGTATTTTCAAGTCTGATTCCTACAGAATTTACATCGGTGATTGACGATGGCAATTACTCCTTTATTCATACCAATATTAATGATGTGTTAGAAAAAAAGGATGTTGTACAATACACTATAAATCTCACACCAAATAAAGGCAAAAGAGCTATGGCAGTGAACCGGTTTAACAGGCAGCGTTTTTTGCGGGGCCAGGGGCGGTTGTTTAACCTGAAGGTTACAAAAGAAAGATCAATGATGCCTATATCTAATAACTATAAAATATAAGATACATGAAAAATTTAGTACAGAATATCGCGTTCATCAGCGAACATGCATCCCCGCTTGCCGACCTGGGTGGAGTAGATACCGGTGGGCAAAATGTTTATGTAGCACAATTAGCTAAATTTTTAGTGTGTGGTAATTATAAGGTAGATGTTTATACCCGGTGGGAAAACCCTGCGCTACCGCAGGTAGTTGACTGGTTGCCTGATGTAAGGGTAATTCATATCAAGGCAGGTCCGATAAGTATGTTGCCTAAAGAAGAGTTGTTACCTTATATGGAGGAGTTTAAAAATAATATGCTGTCCTATATAGATATAGAGCAGCTTAATTATGATTTGATCCACGCTAATTTTTTTATGTCAGCAATGGTAGCAGCAGAAATTAAAAAAGCGATAGGTATTCCCTTCGTTGTTACCTTTCATGCTTTAGGCCATATCAGGCGCATTCACCAGGGCAATAACGATAAGTTTCCGAAACAACGTTTACAAATAGAAACTGATACCGCCGCGATGGCTGATGCAGTTATTGCGGAATGCCCGCAGGACCAGGACGACCTGGTTAATTACTATGGTGTAAATGCTAACAAGATCAGCATCATTCCCTGTGGCTTTAGCCCGGATGAATTTTCTCCGGTAGAGAAAGCACATGCCCGAAACTGGCTAAAGTTGCCAGAGAATGAATTCATACTATTACAACTGGGCAGAATGGTTCCGCGAAAAGGTGTAGATAACGTAATAAAAGCGCTGGGTAAGCTAAAGGCCCTGGGTAAAAAGGCAAGATTAGTGATTGTAGGGGGTGAGCATGATGACCCTGAATTAATGAACTGCCCGGAAATGAAACGTTTAAAAAATATAGCGAAAAAGGCAGGCATATTAGACCGGATACACTTTGCCGGGCGCAAATGCCGTAGCCAGTTAAAATATTATTACAGCGCGGCAGATATTTTTATTACCACCCCCTGGTACGAGCCGTTTGGAATTACACCTCTTGAAGCTATGGCATGCGGAACACCGGTCATTGGTTCCAATGTTGGCGGCATCAAATATTCTGTAACTGATGGAGAAACAGGGTGCCTTGTACCGCCAAATGATCACACTGCACTGGCGGCAAAAATTAAGGAACTTATGAACGACCAAAAACAATTGCGGCAAATGAGCATCAATGCCATTATTCGTGTAAATCGTTATTTTACTTGGTCAATAGTTGCTACCAAAGTAAATAAGCTCTATCAAAATATACTATTGGCAGAGAGCGCTAAACTACAATCAGATATAGAAACAAAAGCAGCTTGAGTATGAAGCAAAAGGCTGTTTTTTTAGATAAGGATGGTACCCTTATAAAAGATATCCCTTTTAATGTTAACCCGCAACTAATTACCTTAAGCGGCAATTGTGTGGAGGGCTTAAAACATTTACAAGAGGCAGGTTACCTGCTTGTAATTGTTTCTAACCAGGCAGGCGTAGCTTACGGTTATTTTACCGAAGCTGAATTATTGCCGGTAAAAACTAAATTATGCGAATTATTGATGAAACATGGAATCAACTTAAGCGGGTTCTATTATTGTCCTCATCATCCTGAAGGTATAACTGAAAAATACACTTCAGTTTGTAAGTGCAGGAAACCTGCCCCGGGGCTGTTATTTAAGGCAGCGAAAGAGCTTAATATAGATCTTTCACGCTCCTGGATGATAGGAGATATACTGAACGACGTGGAGGCCGGTGAAAGGGCTGGCTGCCGCACTATACTTATAGATAACGGTAATGAAACGGAATGGCTGTTAAATGCATATCGCATTCCTGAAAAGCAATGTGCCACTATAAACCAAGCCGCCACTTATTTGTTATCAACTCATGAACAAAAACTGGAAAGAATTTGAAAATATTTTATGTATCCGAGCCGATAATATGGGCGACCTTATCATGTCAGGACCGGCTATCCGAGCATTAAAAGAAACCACTGGCGCCAGGATAACGGTATTAACATCTTCTATGGCCACGCTTGTTGCTGGATTTATGGAGGAAATAGATGAGGTGATCACATTTGATTTTCCCTGGGTTAAAAACAGCGATCCTGAAACATCAATAATTTATCATGAACTTATAGAAACTATCAGGGCACGGAATTTTGACGCTGCTGTAGTTTTTACTGTTTACAGTCAAAATCCATTACCGGCAGTAATGCTAACTTATATGGCCGGTATTCCTAACCGGTTAGCCTATTGCCGCGAAAATCCTTATCAGCTATTAACTCATTGGGTGCCTGATCCGGAACCTTATACTTATATAAGGCACCAGGTGCGGCGTGATCTGGACCTTGTAGCCCATATTGGCGCCAGTACCATTAATGATGGGTTACACCTGCAAACTAATCCCCGGTTGTGGGCTCAAATAGAAAATAATCTAACGCTAAAAGGGTTTGATCCGGATAAAAAATGGCTGATCCTGCACGCTGGTGTAAGTGAAGCTAAAAGGGAATTTCCCGTAAACCGCTGGGTTGAAACGGCTCAGCAACTTATTAGCAATTTTGGATACCAGGTTATTCTGACAGGCTCAGAAGCGGAACGGCAATTAACCGATCAGCTTCAGCACAAAATAGGGCATCACGCTTTTTCAACAGGTGGTTTATTCAGCATTGAAGAGCTGATAACCTTAATTAGCAAGGCGCCTGTAATGCTTACAGTAAATACCGGTACAGTACATATAGCCGCTGCTGTTGGTACTCCCGTGGTGGTTTTATATGCGCTCACCAATCCGCAACATACACCATGGAAGGTGCCCTGTCAAATATTGCCTTATAAAGTAAAATTAAACTTGCATAGTAAAAATGAAGTGATAAAGCATGTTAACCAGTTTTTTTATAAGGAAATGACAGGTCATCCAACTACTATGGATATTATTAGTGCTGTAAATGAATTGCTGACCGAGCCGGACGATTTTTTAAATCAGGAATTATACCTGATCGAGTTGATGCAGGAGCGCGTCAGCCTTAATTAACACGTCTTCATAGTCTGATTCCTCTATCCAGTTGATAGTATGGTGCAGTTGCTTATTAATAGGGCTCCATCTTTCTGATTCTCCATCCATTCTGATAATTATGCTTGGTGTTTTAAAAGCAGCCGCCATATGCGAAACCCCTGTACAATTAGACACTAAGGCAGCCGCGTTTTTAATTAATACGCCAATGGTGCCGAGGGTTGTTTTTCCAGCCGTATTAATGGCCTCATATTTCATGTATGATATAACTTTGTTTACAATTTCTGTTTCATCCTGTGTTCCTGTAATTACCGCTTCAAATCCCTCCCTTATACAATAGTCTGCTATTGCAGCAAAATGTTGTACCGGCCACTGCCTTAATACACTACGCGAACCCGGATGAATACAAATATATTTTTTAGGTTTAAGTGGCAGATTTAACTGATTGAAGTCTGATTGATCCTGGGCAGTAAGCGGAAACTCGAGGTCGGTACCATCGGGTTCAATACCCAAAAAATCCATCAGGCGAAGGTGCCTTTCAACCTCAGAGCCGTAATCCGGGTATTCTAAAAAATATTCTTCATTTGGCCGGTAATAATCTGGTTTATAAAAGCCTGCTGTAATTTTTGCATTAAATAGCTCCACCATTGGATTAACCAGGAAGCCATTACCCTGCATTTGCAGGGCAAGATCAAATTGCTGTTCCTGCACAGTTGCTAAAAAACGGGAAAACTCTGGTGGGTTTAAGGGCTGTTCCGGTAATCCCGGATAACCGGGAAACCAAATAAATTCATCAAAATAAGTATGAAAGCGGGTGGCAAGTGATTTTTCCCACGGCAAGCCTGCCAATGTAATATGTGCATAAGGGTATGCTTTCTTCAATGCTCTCACAGCCGGAATAAAACAGAGCATATCGCCCAATTGCAGAGCCCGGAAAATAATTATCTTTTGAATATCGCCAGGTAATTTCATAAAAATTAAATTAATACAACTTTTTATTTAGAGCGCCTTCTTTAGCAGAGGCAAATAATTGAGCGTCTTTTAAAATATACGGCACGTCATCATCAAAAACTACATTAAGTATTAATGTAAGCATATCTTATTATCAAATCTTGTTGTTGGGCTATAAGCAAGAATTATTCCTTTAGTATAAAAAGACAGATTAATTATATCAATCAGTAATTATCTTTAAGTTTATTTCATTGAAAGTAAATTTTTATCTTATAAAATAAGTATTTAACCCCGTGAAATTGAGTATTTATACTATGAGTAGTGTAAAATCGATAAAGTAGCTTTGTGTAATATTAACACTAATGCTGTTTAAGATAATATAAAATGGTGACATCGATCAGATTAATAACGGTCTTTAGTTGCATTTAAAAGAAAAAGATATGCCAAAGCAAATACTAATTATTGATGATGAGCAGGACCTTTTAGATATAATGGAAATATATTTTAAGGATGAAGGGTTTAAAGTTAAAACTACAGCGGTTACAGATGATATAATTAAGATGGTACATAGTTATAAACCTGATCTGATTATATTAGATTATAAGCTTAAAGAAGTAAATGGTGGAGAACTATGTTTTTTATTAAAAGAGCATCCTAAAACAAAACATCTGCCTGTTATTATATTTTCAGCAAGTTCTAAGGTAGTTCATTTTTTTGATAAGTATAAATGTGATTTATTTATAGCGAAACCCTTTGATTTATTCTACTTAATTGACAAGGTGAGGCTGATAATAAATACACAACGCACTTTAGTAAATACTTAAATTATCAGTTATGCAAAGTAACGAAATACGACATCTGGAGTTTATGTATCTCAATCAAACTTTTCGTGGATCTATAACATCGCTTATTTGCCCTGATGGACATAATATTTATAAGCTTAAGTTTAGAATAAGTGTATACTGGTTTATTCAATATGGTAATAAATGGGAAGTTATTGCCGATTTTAAATTATGTCAAAGATTACGGGATACAATTATAAATGCAATTGAACTCGATTCGAATAAAAGCGAATACAACCAAATGAAGCCTCTCCTAAAACCAGTTACCTAATAAATTAAAATCCAATCTTATTACTTGGTAAGTAATAACTCTTTTTTATAGATATCGCCTCACTTTGGTATATGATATAACATTACCGGGTGAATACGTGCACTTGGGATATCAGAAAATTTATCTAATTTTAAAGTCTGGCATTCTTTGCCGGTAATTATAAACATCCCAAAGCTATTTTATTAAAAGAGGAATGAATTTTAATGCTATAACTATAAAGGATATCGCCCGCGAGCTGGGGCTTTCAATATCAACTGTATCAAAAGCATTGAGTGATAGTTATGAAATAAGCGAGAAAACTAAAAAACTGGTTAATGATTACGCGACTCAAAATAACTATAGTCCCAACCCTATAGCCAAAAGTTTAAAACAGGGTCACAGCAAATCTATAGGCATTGTTGTTTCAACTATTGATAATAGCTTTTTTTCGCAGGTAATTAATGGTATCGAATCAGTAGCTTATAACAAAGGATACAATATAATTATTACCCAAACGCATGAGTCCTATGACCTGGAAATGCGAAATATAAAGCACCTTACCTTCAGGTCGATTGATGGAATGCTGATTTCACTTTCAGCAGAAACACCGGATATTGAGCATTTAAGAGTATTGCAAAAAAAAGGTTTTCCTATCGTTTTTTTTGATCGTGTAAGCGGAGATATTGATACTCATAAAGTAATAGCAGATAATTTTAACGGGGCTTATGACGGTACAACACATTTATTAAATTCTGGTTATAAAAGGGTAGCGCATGTTACCAGTTCTCCTAATTTATCCATCACTGCCGAACGTTTAGCCGGGTATAAAAAAGCTTTGGAAGATAACGGGATTGAGTACAATGCTAATTATGTAAGGTATTGCCTGCATGGTGGCAGAGACCTGAATGAGATAGAAACCGCTCTTAACGATCTGTTAGCTATGTATGAACGGCCCGATGCTATATTCACCGCTTCGGATAGGATAACTACTACAACCCTTGCCTTATTACACAGGTTGAAAATAAAAATCCCCGACGAAGTAGCCTTATTAGGATTTACCAATACCAAGCTTGCTGAAATTCTAAACCCATCATTGAGTTCCCTGTTTCAGCCCGGATTTGAAATTGGTAAAACCGCAATGGAGATGTTGATAGGTCTGATTGAAAGCAAACACCCGGTTACTGAATATGAAACGAAAATTTTGCCAACCCAATTAGTTATAAGAAATTCATCTATGCCGGTACCTGTAACCGGGGTATGAGCTATTTCATTAAACTCAACTTGTCGAAAACGATTTCGCAAATAATAGCTTACGTATGTTTGTTATAGAGCTGTAGCGGGCATACATTTGAAAATATTCATCAGTTTATCCTAAATTATTAGCTACCAGTTATGAAGTATATATTTACGACGAGTGTTTTATTTATTTTATCTGCGCTGTTATTCACTTCAGCAGCTCAAACAGTTACACTTGATTATTATTTTAATCATGAGGTACATAAAAACAAATCCGGACAGGAAGAGCGCTTTCATTATTTATGGGAAGATAGGGCCAGTTCCGGATTTTCAATTTTTGGAGATGCTTTCAAAAATGCCGGTGCTAAATTAAATTCATTGGATGAAGCACCTGATGCTGGTAATTTAAAAGCGACAAACATTTATATCATTGTTGACCCTGATACTAAAAAGGAAAGCCCTAATCCCAACTATATTGAGGAGAAGGATATTGCTGCAATTGAAAAATGGGTAAAAGCAGGCGGGGTTTTGGTGATGATGGCTAATGACAGCGCGAATGTGGAGCTGCCGCATTTTAATCATTTAGCTGCCAGATTCGGGATGCATTTTAATGATGACCTGCAAAACCATGTAACTAATGATAACCATTTTCAGGATGGGGGAGTAGTTACTAAGGGGAATCCGATATTTAAAACTGCTGATGAAATATTTATGAAGGATGCATGCTCCATAAGCATCGCAGGGCCGGCAAAAGCAGGATTAAAAAATAGCAATGGTGCGGTTATTATTGCGATTGCTAAGTATGGTAAGGGCACAGTTTTCGCGGTTGGTGATCCATGGTTATACAATGAGTATACTAACGGAAGGTTACCTGCAACCTACGAAAATAAAAAGGCCGCCAATGATGTCGCCAATTGGCTGCTTAAACAAGTGCCTAAATAAATTTGCAGGTGCTGAGTTATCACCCTGATCCGCCAAAAGGCGGAGAAGGATATTCTTCATAATTGTTTTTTATCATCTGATCTTTTTGTCATCCTGATCTTTTTGTCATCCTTGAGCGATAGCGAAGGATCTTCTGCGCCGGATAAGTTAACGATGACAGTGTTAATCCGGGAATTTGTCATCCTTGAGCGTAGCGAAGGATCTTCTGCGCTATGCATATGTATACTTTTCTCATCGAGAAGATCCTTCACTCCGTTTCAGGATGACAAGCAGTTAATTGTTTTTGTTATCCTGGTCGTTTTGTCATCCTGATCTTTTTGTCATCCTTGAGCGTAGCGAAGGATCTTCTGCGCCGGACAAGTTAACGAGGACAGTGTTACTCCGGGAATTTGTCATCCTGATCCGCCAAAAGGCGGAGAAGGATCTTCTGCGCTATGCATATGTATACTTTTCTCATCGAGAAGATTCTTCACTCCGTTTCAGGATGACAAGCAGTTAATTGTTTTTGTTATCCTGGTCTTTTTGTCATCCTGATCTTTTTTTTGTCATCCTTGAGCGATAGCGAAGGATCTTCTGCGCCGGACAAGCTAATGATGACAGTGTTACTCCGGGAATTTGTCATCCTTGAGCGATAGCGAAGAATCTTCTGCGCCGGACAAGCTAACGATGACAGTGTTACTCCGGGAATTTGTCATCCTTGAGCGATAGCGAAGGATCTTCTGCGCCGGACAAGCTAACGATAACAGTGTTACTCCGGGAATTTGTCATCCTTCACACACATAGGATGACAATTATTTAAATACAATGATGTAATGCTGATGCAACGGTAATTTCATTGGCTAATAGCCTATAAAGTAAGCTATAACTTCTTATGCCCTGTTTTCTTGTTATAGTGCAAATAAATTGGAGATGGCGTGGGATAAGTAAGAATTTTTACCGACGTTTATATGATCCAATTTTACAAAATCTACTATAATGAAACTCGCTTATTTATTAGTGTTAGCAGTGCATTTGGTGCCTGTTATGGCAATTGCACAGGTAAACTCATCCAGTAGCAAACCTGTGCAGGTGAAAATTACCAATGGTATTTTAGAGGGAACTGTTAATGACCTCAGTATCAAAAG
>JAQBOY010000378.1 GCA_028287805.1 Mucilaginibacter sp. | reverse complement strand
AAGGTTTAACAGATCCTGTTAAGTTAGATAAGCGGCTGGATAAAAAAATAATTACTATTCAATAATGTAACGCTCTCTCATCATTGATTTTCTTTTAAAGGTTGGTTTAAAATGAAATGGATAGCTAACCAAAAGGTTGGCTTAATACGAATAATAGGTCATCAATTCCTCTTTTATATTTTTCCGCAAACGTTTCCGGGAACGATTGCATAGTTTTTATTAGTAAAATCCTTTTTTTATTTGGTTATAGTGGTTAATCTTGTTTACCAGTTAAACAAAACCAAACGTTTTACCTGGCGAGACCAATTATAAGTTATTAGCGAATTTTTTAAAGTAAATGCATCCACATGCTATTCACACGAATGGTATGCATGCTTTATAATTATTCATATTAAACCAATTAAATAGACCAATTATGATAAAAAATTTACTCACTTTTTGCCTTATGCTGTTATTAAGTGCAACAGTATTGGCCCAAACCCGACAAGTTACCGGTAAGGTAACAGAAAAGGGAAACACCGGACCTGTAATTGCCGCCTCAGTAACCGTTAAAGGTACTACTGGAGGAACACAAACAGATGTGAATGGTAACTTTAAACTGCCCGTTCCGGATAAGGCCGGAGTGGTATTAGTTATCAAATCCGTGGGATATAAGCCGATTGAAGTTCCGTTAAGTGTAGGGCAGCTCACGGTAACCGCGCAGCTTGAAACAAATTCAACAGAATTGCAGGAAGTTGTTGCTATTGGTTATCAAACGATTAAACGGAGAGATTTGACAGGCGCGGTCTCATCTGTTACTGCGAAAGACCTTAGAGATAACCCAACCTTATCGGCTGCAGAAGCCTTAGAGGGAAAGCTGGCCGGTGTGCAAATAACTGTGGCTGATGGCTCGCCGGGCGCCCCCGCTGATATTTATATTCGTGGTCGTACCTCAATTACTCAAAGTGGCTCGCCGCTATACATAGTTGATGGTGTTCAGTTAGATAATGCGCTTAACGTTCTTTCTCCGCAGGACATTCAGTCTATTGACGTTTTAAAGGATGCGGCCTCAACATCTATATACGGTGCACGCGGTTCAAATGGCGTAGTGATTATTACAACAAAAGGTGGTAAAAATACCAATGGAAAAACAACTATTACCTATAGCAATTCCACAAGTATTCAAAAACTACCCAAAGAACTAAGTGTGATGAGCCCTTTTGACTTTGTTGAATTTCAATACGAACGTTCAAAAATGACAGGCGATACTTCAGTGATTTCAAGATATTATACCAGCGGTCAGCCTTATAGCAATATTTTGGCATATAAAAACACGCCTGCTATTGACTGGCAGAAACAACTTTTTGGGCGTAATGCTTTGCAACAAAGCCATAACCTCAGTCTCTCTGGCGGTACAAAACAAACACAGTACAATTTAAGTGCTACCGTAAGTGCACAACAGGGCCTGTTACAATTTACTGATTACGGAAGGCAATTACTGAATTTCAGGTTTGACCATGAGGTGAACGATAAATTTAAGATCGGTTTTAACGTACGTTATAACAATAACGTTTTAAACGGCCAGGGTACTACCGATGCGGGTGGAGCCAGTACAAATAACTTACGGCAGATAGTACGTTATCAACCTATTCTTTTACCCGGTCAAGGCATCAACTATTATGATGCTACACAGGCGCAGGCTACCAGCGGCAACGGATTATCACTAATTAATCCACTGCAGGATATGTCAGCGCAGTATAGAAAAAAGAGTAATAATATATTAGATCTTAATGCAAATGTAAGTTATAAGGTTACCCCAAAATTAACTATACGTTCTGTAGTCGGTTTTGATTTTAACAATTCAAGTGCAAGGGCATTTGATGATACAGTAACTTATAATTCACGTACCAATGGTGCCAAACAGCCTATAGCCACTCTTACCAATGGTAGTGTACGCACAATTAATAACTCTAATATTTTAGATTATAATAATATCGGAGTCCTGGGTTCAAAACATAGTGTTGATGTTTTACTGGGTCAGGAAACATACCAAACCTATACAACAGCAAATTTTATAGAATTACATGGTATACCTGTAGGTACATCTCCTAATCAGGCTTTTGCTAATTATACCCTGGCAACAACGGTTTTACCGCCAACTGCTTCAGAGGTGCCCATTCATAATTTGTCATACTTTGGGCGGTTAAGCTATAATTACAAGGAAAAGTATTTTGCTACCTTCAATTTAAGGGATGATGGCAGTTCCATTTTTGGACCCTTGCACAAATGGGGGCTTTTCCCTTCAGCTTCAGGAGCCTGGCGAATTTCAGATGAAAACTTTATGCAAAGCCAAAACGTGGTTTCAGGTCTGAAATTAAGGGTAAGTTATGGTTCTGTTGGTAACAACCGTATCACTCCTTATTCATATGGCAATTTTTATGGATCAGGCAGACCTTATTATTTAAACGACGCCTTCGTATTTGGTTCATCAACCACAGGTTTAGGAAATCCAAACCTGCAATGGGAATCACAAATATCAAGGAATATAGGACTTGATGCATCATTTTTAAAGGGACGTATACAAGCAACGATTGATGTTTACCGTAATACAACAAGCCATCTTTTGGTGAATAATGCAATACCTATTAACTCAGGTTATAATTCCCAGTTTCAAAACGTTGGTTCAACACAAAACACAGGTTTAGAATTGCAAATAACTGCAACAGTGATGCAATCAAAAAACTTCAGGTGGTCGGCTAACTTCAATATATCTGTCAATAAAAATATTATTGAAAGTTTAGGCGCGCAGCAATCATTTACAACTAATTCGGGCTATTTTAACACTTCACAACAACCTGCTGACTTTTTGGTAAAAGTTGGTGAGGAAGTGGGTACCTATTATGGATTAAAAAACGATGGTTATTACAAAGTGTCTGATTTTAATGCTACACCGTATAATAATCCGCTTTATCCATGGGCTACAACTCAATATACTTTAAAGGCCGGCGTTCCAACTTCAGCAATATCATCAACAACTGTACAGCCCGGAACACAAAAATTTAAAGATATCAATGGCGATGGTAAAATAACTACTGCAGATTATACCGTAATCGGGCATGCCTTACCCACAGCAATAGGCGGTTTCGGTTCACAATTCGCCTATAAGGGATTTGATGCAAGCATATTTTTAAATTACTCTATAGGCGGCCAGGTTGCCAACTATAACAAACTGGAGTTTACAAGTTCGTACACCAATGGTGCTAACTTATTAAGTATATTCAATAATCGTTACCGTACAGTTGATCCTACCACGGGTGTACAGGTTCAGGGCGTACCTAACTCAACAATTGGTGTAATAGGTGCATCTCCAGATATTTTGAATGCTCTAAACGCAAATGCCAAATACTGGATACCGGTAACAAGTATTGAATGGGATAACAATCAAACATTCGCTCTCGAAAACGCTTCGTTTTTGCGGCTTAATAATGTAACCATAGGTTATACTTTGCCGAACAGGATATCCTCACGATTGTCAATCTCAAATTTTCGAATATTTGTAACGGGGACCAACCTCGGCACCATAACCGGTTATAGTGGCTATGATCCCGATGTAAGTACAAGGCGTAGTACACCTATAACGGCAGGTGTTGATTATGCCGCTTACCCACGCGCACGTGTTTATACAGTTGGTTTAAATGCTTCATTTTAAAAAGGAATATTTTATGAAAAAGATAGCTAATTACAATATAAAAAACTTTGTAGTGATCGTTATGATCGCTGCTTTTGCCGCCACTACGCTGGATGGATGCAAGAAGTATTTATCGCCTGAGCCAGTATCTTCTTTTAGCCAGGATTTTATTTTCAGCAATTTACCTTATGCTAAATCAGCTGTAATAGGGGTATATAATAATTTGTCAGGTCAAAATTCGTATGGATTATATTACAGTTTTTATTTCCCCTATGATTCAGACGATATGATGGGTTACGGGGGCAACACTCAGGATAATGAACGTCGCGATTTGGCACGTTATAACATAACGTCAACCAATGGCGGCATAGCAGCTGCCTATGCCAATAATTATTCAGGTATTGAAAGGGCAAATATTTGTATTGAGCAAATTCCAAAAATGTCCTTATATACAAGCGGCTCTGCAACAGACCAGGGTGAGCTTAAGAGGTTATTGGGAGAAGTATTGACCTTAAGGGCACAATTTTATTTTGACCTGTTAAAAATTTGGGGTGATTTGCCTGAACAGCGCGTACCCTCTGCAGAATTGCCCACTTTGTTTTTGCCAAAAACAGATCGCGATACTATTTACAATCACCTTTTAGCTGATCTGTTAACAGCGGAAAGCCTGGTTCCGTGGCGGACAGAGATTGCCGCATTGGGTGATGCAGCGGACGAGCGTATTACCAAGGGCGCAGTTAAAGCTTTACGTGCAAGAATTGCGCTGGCGCGTGGCGGATATTCATTAAGAAGGGGAAGCGGTGTAATGGAAAGACGACCAGATTATTTAACTTATTATACAATTGCCAGGAACGAATGTGCAGACATAATGGCCAGACGCGACCAACATAACTTAAATCCAAGTTACAAAGCTTTATGGCAAAACTATGTTTGCGGGCGAAATGCCAACGAACCCAATGGGGAATTTTTATTCCAGATTGCCGAAGGCGGTAATACCGGTTCATCGGATGGTCGTATTGGGGTTACCAATGGTACCAAAGTAGGAGCAAGCAGTATAGGTGGTATATCCACATTGCCAACGTATTATTATGCCTTTGATTCAACAGATGTGAGAAGAGATGTTACAGCTGCTCCGTATGAAACTAAAGCCGATTTGGTAACGAGTGTAGGACATAGTATTACCAGTTTCCAGGATGGTAAATTCAGGAGGCAGTGGTGGAGCAACCCGGTTAACCCGACACTTACTACCTTAAATTCAGGCATTAATTGGATATTAATACGTTTTTCAGACGTATTATTAATGTATGCAGAGGCTGATAATGAAATTAATCATGGCCCATCATCTGCAGATATTTCCGCGGTAAATGAAGTGAGCAAGCGTGCACATAATAATAATCAGGCATTGGTGCCTGCCATACCTTCGGATTATACTGGTTTTTTTAAATTTATAGTAAGAGAAAGATACCTGGAATTTGGTGATGAAGGCATTCGGAAATATGATCTTATCCGGTGGAATTTGCTATCTACAGCAATTGCAGAAACAAAGGTTAATCTTGCCAATATGGGCAATGCTACACCTGTGGCAATGAATCCGCCAAGCTATATGGCTTCGCCGCCTGCTTATTGTCTGGTATCAACACTGCCTAAGTTTATGTACTATATAAATACCTCAACTGCAGATAATTCAGCAATTTGGGCCAATTCGTTATATAAACCTGCGCCGGCTGCCACACCTGCGGGTACTACAAAGGTAAATTGGGTAGGTTTTGCCTCAGGTACTTCAAATTTTAATACAACTTATACCAATTTATTTGCTTTTGCATTCAAAACAAACCATAGCGAGCTGTATCCATTGTATTCTACCACCATATCTGCAAGCAGTGGTGTATTAACGCAAGATTATGGATACTAAGTTTGATACATCAATTAAAGAAACGGGGCTGCTGCAAAAGCGGCCTTTATACTCAATTATTACTTTTATGGCAGGCAATAAAACAGTAAAAATTATAACGGCAGTTTGCTTACTAACGTTAGTGTCATTCACAGTTATTCAACATCAAAAAATCACGATATACCTCGCGGGTGATTCAACTATGGCTGATAAGGAAATTAAGGCCTATCCGGAAACAGGCTGGGGGATGCCATTCCATGCTTTTTTTGATACAACGGTAACAGTTATTAATAAAGCAAAAAATGGCCGGAGCACTAAAAGCTTTATTGCTGAAGGCTTGTGGAAATCTATTTCAGGCAATTTAAAAGAAGGGGATTATGTATTCATACAGTTTGGGCATAATGACGAGGTACCCACCAAAGCGAATTATACCCCGGAAGCTGATTTCAAAGCAAATCTTATTCAATTTATTGCTGAAACCCGCAGCAAGAGGGCAACACCTGTATTAATTACCCCGGTAGCCCGGCGAAAGTTTGATAAGAGCGGCAATGTAGAAGAAACTCATGCGGTTTACGCTGGCCTTGTGCGCCAAATTGCCTCAGAACAAAATGTGCCGCTTATAGACCTGGATAAAGAAAGCCAGGTGCTTATACAAAAATTTGGGCCTGAAGATTCAAAAATGTTATTTAATTACCTTACCCCGGGTGAAAATCCAAACTACCCGGAAGGCAAATCCGATGATACTCATTTTAGCGAATTGGGCGCCCGTAAAATGGCTGAAATTGTACTGGCGGATATTAAATCATTAAAACTTGAGCTGGCAAGTAGGATAGTGATCTCAAATCTTAAAATTAAATAGATGAACATGAAAAAAGTATACAAATGGCCATTGGTAATTTGCCTGCTGGCAGTCGTGGCGTTTATTGCACCACCTGAAAAAATTAAGATTTATATGATCGGTGATTCTACCATGTGCCTTTATCCAATACGCCAGCTGCCTATAAACGGGTGGGGAATGCCCTTTGCTAATTATTTTGATAATACAGTTACAATAGATAACCGGGCAAAAGGTGGAAGAAGCACACGTACCTTTTTAGGCGAGAATCGGTGGCAACCCGTTGTGGATAGTTTGAAAGCCGGCGACTATGTTCTAATTCAATTTGGGCACAATGATGAATCAAGCCAGCCGCAATATGCAGACAGGTATACTCCTGTACCTGATTTTAAAAATAACCTGATCAAATTTATTACCGAAACCCGGAGCAAAAATGCTATACCCATTTTAATTACACCGGTAAGCCGCCGTAATTTTGATAAGCAGGGGAACGCTAAAGAAACACATGTTGAATATTCAAAAGCAGTGTTTGAAATTGGTGAGCAATACAAAGTTGTAGTTATTGACCTGGACAAAAAAAGCCGGGATCTTTACCAGGAGCTTGGCCCTGACCGGACTAAGCTGTTATTCATGGAGCTTGACTCAGCTGAACATCCAAACTATCCTGTTGGCAGGCATGACAATACCCACTTTAATGAATATGGCGCCCGCAAAATGGCTGAGATAGTATTGAATGATATGAAAGAAAAGCACCTTCCGCTGGTCGACAGGATAGTAAAAGGGCAGAATAAGGCAACCGTTAGTCCCCAGGTAAAATGAAAGAGCTTTGTTGGCTATTTTTATTATTTGCGCTCATTAATAAAACGAATGCCGAAAAACGTATAGTTGTTGCGCAAGATGGCAGCGGAAATTATAAAACTGTGCAGGAAGCTATTCATGCAGTTTCGGATTTCAGCACATCCAAAACGGTGATTTTTGTAAAAAAGGGCATTTATAAAGAGCGCGTAGTTGTTGATGTAACTAAAACAAATATTACGCTTATTGGCGAAGATGTAAATGAGACCGTTCTTACCTATGATAATTACGCATTACGATTGAATTCTACAGGTAAAGCATTAGGTACTTCGCGTACAGCAAGTTTTTATGTGTATGGTGCGGGGTTTTCTGCTAAAAATATAACTTTTCAAAACTCAGCCGGACCTGTTGGCCAAGCTTTGGCAATTTATGTTAAAGGGGACCAAGCGGCATTTTTTAACTGTCGTTTCCTTGGTTTCCAGGATACCATATATACACATGGTTTGGGGAGCCGGCAATATTATAAGGATTGCTATATAGAAGGAACTACCGATTTTATTTTTGGCGCGGGTACTGTCTTATTCGAAAATTGCAACATTTTTTGCAAGAAAGGAGGCCGTTATATCTCGGCGGCTTCAACCCTGGATACCACCAGATACGGCTATGTTTTTTTAAAATGTAAAATTGACGGCGATGCTCCGGAGAACAGCTTTGCATTAGGCCGGCCGTGGCGCCCCTATGCCAAGGTAGTATATCTTTATTGTAACCTGGGCAATGTTATATCCGGTAATGGATGGGATAACTGGCAAAATCCGGCAAATGAAAAAACCGCCTACTATGCCGAATATAAAAATACAGGTCCGGGTTATAAACGCAATGAGCGGGTTGCATGGTCGCACCAATTGACGGATGATGAAGCGAAAATTTATACAAAAACACTCATTTTGAATGGGTGGAAACCTAAATCTTTATAAAAATATGAAAAAACTGGTTTTTATTTTACTGTTGATTAGTGTTTTAAAAGCCCGGGGGCAGGCGCATAAGCAAATTGTAGTTGCGCAGGATGGCAGCGGCAATTACAAAACTGTGCAGGAAGCTTTAAATGCTGTGCCGGTAAATAATAAAACACGCTTGGTTATTTATGTTAAGCAAGGGATTTATAAAGAAAAGCTCCATTTGGATACAGGTAAAAATTTTGTTGAATTAATAGGTGAATCGCGCTTTAATACCATATTGACTTATGACGATCATACGGGCAAAGTATCCGCCAAAGGCGATAGTATTAACACCCGTTCATCTTATAGCTTTCAAATTAAAGGAGATGATTTTATAGCATACAATATCACGTTTCGTAATGATGCCGGTTTTACCGCCGGGCAGGCAGTGGCTGTTGAGGCGCAGGGAGATAAAGCGGTATTTATTAATTGCCGCTTTATTGGCAACCAGGATATTTTATTTTTAAACAACGAAAAAAGCCATCAGTATTACAAGGATTGCTATATAGAAGGAACCACCGATTTTATTTTTGGCGCGGCTACCGCCTGGTTTGAAAATTGCCATATTCACAGTAAAAAGAACTCGCACATTACCGCGGCGTCTACTCCGCAAAGTCATCCTTACGGATATGTGTTTAATGACTGTACATTAACAGGCGACAGCACTTTGCACCAGGTATCCTTAGGTCGCCCATGGCGTCCGTATGCCTGGGTAGTTTATATGCACTGCTATATTGGTCAACAAGTAAAGCCCGAAGGCTGGTCAAACTGGAACAAAACCGATAGCTATAAAACAGCGCGGTATGCCGAATATCAAAATTACGGTCCAGGTGCTTCCATAACACAACGGGTAAACTGGTCAAAACAATTAACGGCTGCCGAAGCTGCGGGTATCACCCTTGAAAATGTTTTTCCCGGTTGGGACCCAACGGCAACAACGATAAATACGATTACACCATAAACTATCATGAAAAGAAAGATCATATTACTGGCTGCGTTATTAGGTATTGGCGCATATAGTGCATGGGCACAAGCCGCGGCAAAATATTCGTGGACTAACCTGCCAAAAGCAAAAGTTCCTTCGTTTAAAAAAGACACTTTTAATATTGTTAAATACGGCGCTATTGCCGACGGTATAACGCTTAATACCACCAGCATCAATGCGGCTATCACCGCGTGCAGCACTAAAGGCGGCGGTGTGGTTTTAATACCGCAGGGACTTTGGCTAACCGGGCCGATTGTATTAAAAAGTAATGTAAACCTGCATGTAAGCCGGGCGGCGCTGGTGCAGTTTACCGATGATAAACGCCAGTATAAGTTGGTTGAAGGTAACTATGAAGGCCATCCGGCGGTACGTAATGAATCGCCGTTATCAGGCACTAATCTGGAAAATATAGCTATAACCGGCGACGGCATATTTGATGGACATGGCGAAGTTTGGCGCGCTGTAGGTAAGGACCGGGTTACAGACCCGGAGTGGAAGCAATTGGTAGCCTCCGGTGGCGTGGTAAGCAATGATGGGAAAACCTGGTCGCCGTCTGAAAGCTATGTGAAGGGCAACAGTACAAAAGATGCGACGCTTATCCAACCCGGAAAAAAATTGGAGGATTATGCAGATATGAAAGACTTTTTTCGTCCCAATATGGTGGTATTCACCAACTGCAAAAACGTATTGCTGCAAGGAGCAACCTTTCAAAATTCGCCTGCCTGGTGCCTGCACATGCTGCTATGCGAAGACCTGACATTAAAGGATGTACACGTACGCAACCAGTGGAACGCGCAAAACGGCGACGGTATAGACGCGGAGTCGTGCAGGAATGTATTAATTGAAGGGAGCACTTTTGATGCGGGTGATGATGGTATCTGTATTAAATCGGGCCGGGACGCGGAAGGGCGCAAACGTGGTAAACCTACAGAGAATGTTGTGGTTAGAAACAACGTAGTTTACCGGGCGCATGGCGGCTTTGTTATCGGCAGTGAAATGAGCGGGGGCGCCCGCAATATTTTTGTAACCAACTGTACATTTATAGGTACAGATATTGGTTTGCGCTTTAAAACTGTTAGGGGCCGGGGAGGTATTGTGGAGAATATCTTTATTAAAAACATCAGCATGCGCGATATTGTGCATGAGGCTATATTGTTTGATATGTACTATCAAACAAAAGCCACATCCGCGTTAGGACAAAAAGCGGATATCCCGGCTGTAAATGAAGGCACACCGCAGTTCAGAAATTTTTATGTGAGTAATGTTACCTGCAATGGCGCTGAAAAAGCTATCCTGGTAAGGGGCCTGCCCGAAATGAGCATTAAGGGTATCCACCTCGAAAATATGACCATTAAAGCGGATAAAGGCGCCGATCTGGTAGAGGCCAACAATATCAGCCTTAAAAACATTACGCTGGATATCAAGGATCAAAAACAATTGATCTATGTAGAAAATAGCAGCGCCATTACTTTGGATAATATAAAAAGCATTAAGCCAACCAATTTATTTTTAAGCATTAATGGCGATAGGAGCGGCAAGATAGAATTGCTGCATACCAATACCGCCGGTGCCAAAAATAAGGCCGAGTTTAACTATAGCGCGGATAAAAATGTACTAACTGAGGCTAAATAAGATAATGAAAGGCCTGATAGTAACCATTGTCTTCCTTTTAGCCGTGCTGCAATTAAAGGCGCAGTCTGTTACGTATCCAAAAGATATAACAGTAGCCCAGGATGGCAGCGGAAACTATAAAACCATACAGGAGGCGGTTACATCCGTACGTGATCTGGGGCAGCGGGTAACTATACATATCAAAAAGGGCATCTATCATGAAAAGCTGGTTATCCCCACATGGAAAACTTTAATTACTTTAATTGGCGAGGATAAGGATAATACGATAATAACTAATAATGATTATTCGGGCAAGGTCATTCCCGGTGGTAAGGATGCCTTTGGGAATGAAAAGTTTAACACATTTACCTCCTATACCGTGCTGGTGCAGGGCAATGACTTTGTCGCGGAGAATTTAACCATTGAAAATACCGCGGGCAGGGTAGGCCAGGCGGTGGCGCTGCATGTGGAGGGAGACCGTTGTGTAATAAAAAACTGCAGGCTGTTAGGCAACCAGGATACCTTGTATCTAACCACCGAAAAAAGCCGCGAACTTTTATTGGATTGCTATATAGAAGGCACTACTGATTTTATATTCGGTGAGGCTACGGTGGTTTTCCAAAACTGCACCATCAGGAGCCTGACTAATTCTTTTATTACAGCTGCCGCTACTACGCCACGTCAAAAATTTGGCTTCGTTTTGCTCAATTGTAAATTAATTGCAGCGGATACTTCCGTAAAGAAGGCTTATTTGGGCAGGGCATGGCGGCCCTATGCCAAAACGGTTTATATCCATTGTGAGTTGGGCAGTCACATCGTGCCTGAAGGCTGGAACCCCTGGAAAGGCGATGTCATGTTCCCCGATAAAGAAAAAACAACCTATTACGCCGAGTATGGCAATACAGGCCCGGGCGCAGCTACAAAAAACAGGGTAACCTGGTCAAAACAGCTAACCGACGCGGAGGCAAAGCAATATACAGTGAAGAATATTTTAGGCGGTGCCGATAACTGGGATCCATTAAACATGAGATAACGATGAAGAGTTTTTGCTCTAAAATATTAACCATTATCTTCCTGCTTGCCACGGGTAGTAATAGCTATGCGCAAAAGCAATACAAGGTATTAAACTGGAACTCAGAAGCCGATCTGAATACGTACTTGTTTCAGCAGGTGCATTTGCGGTATTTACAACGGAATGCTGATCTGGAAAAAGCGTTACAATCAAAAGCGGCCACGTTGGCTTACCAGGATAATGCAAAAAAAAAATATATCAACCTTTTAGGTAAAACGCCCGCGCCGGCTCCGTTAGATGCGCATATTGCCGGTAAAATACAGCAGGACGGCTATGTTATAGAGAAGGTTGTTTTTAGTAGCTATACCAATCACCATGTTACAGCAAACTTATACCTACCTGCGGGTAAAGGGCCTTTTCCGGCAGCTGTGATTTTCTGTGGTCATGAGGCTGAAGCAAAAGCCACCGAATCATATCAAAAAACAGCTATCCTATTTGCCAAAAATGGCTTTGTAGTTTTAATTAACGATCCGATATCACAGGGAGAAAGATACCAGTTGACCGACAACATCGGCAAACCGCTGACTAAGGGAGGCACAACAGAACACATCCTGCTTAACGTTGGCGCTAACCTGGTGGGCACCAGCATTGCCGCCTGCGAGCTTGGCGACAATGTGCGTACGCTTGATTATTTGCTGACCCGGCCCGAAGTGGACAAAAACCGTGTAGGTTGTCTCGGCAATTCGGGTGGGGGAACGCAAACCGGGTATATGATTGCCTATGATAACCGTATTAAGGTATCCGCACTTTGCAGCTACGTTTTTAACAGCGACCATACGTTTGATATTAAGGGCCCGCCGGATGGTTGTGTGCCCATAGTTGATGAAGTGAAGAACAAACTGGAGGATGCGGATTATTTTATCATGTTTGCTCCAAAACCGGTATTAGTGTTAGCCGGGCGGTATGATTTTATCAATTATAACCGTGTTGTTGAGGTGCAAAAAGAAGTTAAAAAAGTTTACATCGTTTTAGGTGAACCCAACAAAACGGATATGCTTACGGTTGATGATGGGCATGGCATTTCACAACCCAAACGCGAAGCGGCGGTTACCTGGTTTAGAAGGTGGTTGTGTAATGATGCCACACCAATTAAAGAAAGTAATATTACCACGCTTACCGCCAATGAGCTTAACTGTACCACAAGCGGGCAGGTTAACAACGCTTATAAAGATGAAGTAACGGTTCAGCAACGTAATTTGAATATGGCTGATGAATTAGCCACGCAACGAAAGCAATGGGCCCATGCCGGGACTGAAAAATATGTCGCACAGATTAAAAAAGTGGCAGGTATCCCGGTAAATCCGGCACCTGTTCAAACCGAATGGGTGGGTAGTGATAAAAAGAATGAATACGCCTTTAAAAAGGTGATCCTGCGTAAGCCGGGCGAAATGCCTTTGCCATGTTTGGTATTTTATTCGCAAAATGGACCGGCTAATGGCAAAGTGGCCCTTTGGTTGCCGCAGCAAGGTAAAAATAAACTGGCCGATAGTTTGAAGCTGGTTAAAACCTATTTGCAAAAAGGGTATAGCTTATTAATAGCCGACTTGCGGGGTTTTGGCGAAGAAACACCCCGAACCATATTAAATGACTCGGAAGTTTATAACCCCGATTATCGCAGCGCGAATACGGCTTTAGAACTGGGCAAGCCATTAACCGGACAACGGACACAGGATATATTAACGCTGCTTGATTTTATCAGCAATGATACACAGCTAAAAGATTTGCAAGTGGAAGTTTATGCGTCAGGCTTTGCGGCAGCAGCGGCCTTACATGCGGCTGTATTAGATAAACGGATACGGAAACTGGAATTTTATAATACCATTACTTCCTATTATAGCATACTGGAAAATCCGCTTAAACTGAATCAATACCCCTATGTGATACCTAATGTTTTAGCTTATTATGATCTGCCGGATCTGGTAAAATTGATAGGCACTGAAAAAGTAAAGTATGTTAACCCATAAATTAAAACAAAGTGTTGGCTACAGGTTTTATAGCAGGAGTTATAAAATAAAATGCATACTAACCATGCAATCGTTACCGGGAACGATTGCATAGATTTTTATTGCGATTAAGTGAATTTAAACTTAAAAACTATTTACAATTGTTTGGACGGATGTGTTAAAAGAAGCTTTCCGGTTTTAAAACCAGGTACCCGCAACTGTAATTTATCAACTTAAATAGATGAAGAAGATTATTCTTATAGTATTGTTTCTCTCCGGCTTTTATTCAGTAAAAGCCCAGGATCGGCCCTTGTCGCAAAAAATGGCAGCTACCGCTATGAAATTGTGGAAGGACAGTACAGCTAAATGGGCCTATGAACAGGGTGTTGTGCTGCGTGGCGTTGAAGAGGTATGGCTGCAAACAGGCGATAAAAAGTATTTTACTTATATACAGCATTATATAGACGCGTTGGTAGCTAACGACGGCACTATCAAAAACTATAAAATAGATGATTATAGTTTGGATAATATTTTATGTGGACGTGATCTGCTCATGCTTTATAAGATAACCAAAGTAGAAAAATACTATAAGGCATTGGTACAGTTGCGCCGGCAGTTAAAAGATCAGCCGCGCATTCCCGAAGGTGGATTCTGGCATAAAAAACGGTATCCAAGCCAATTGTGGCTGGACGGACTTTATATGGGTTCGACATTTTACGCGGATTATGCCGCTACTTTTTATGAAGATACAGACGTTGATGACATTGCCAACCAGTTTATACTGGTTGAACAACAGCCCCGAGACCCTAAAATAGGCTTATTATATCATGCCTGGGATGAAAGCCATAAAGAGCGCTGGTCTGACCCTAAGACGGGGTTATCTCCTAATTTTTGGGCAAGGGCAGATGGCTGGTATGCCATGGCCCTGGTTGATGTTTTGGATTACCTCCCGGCTGATCATCCCAAACACGCTGAACTGATCGCTATTTTAAACTGGTTGGCTGCTGCCATAGAAAAATATCAGGACCCAAAATCTGGCGCATGGTATGAGGTGATGGATAAAGCTGCCGAAAAGGGGAATTATTTGGAAGCATCGGCTTCAAG
>JAQBOY010000349.1 GCA_028287805.1 Mucilaginibacter sp. | reverse complement strand
GTATCCTCAAAACCTATAATGCCTTCAAACCCGCCTTCATGTTTTTGCAATTGAGCTATCAGGTTAGCTCTTAATTCATCTTTAACCGATCGGCTCCGGTAATCTGTTTGCTTTAACTGGCCGAGGGTTTTTATGTGTAGTTTGTTAGTCATTGGTCAATAGTAATTAAGTAATTTGTTCATGGGATGATAGTCCATGGTCCGTGATCGTTTGTTATTAGTTTGCTGTTATTGTCATTTTGCACATCTGCGTATATCTTAGCATCTGTACATCATTTTAGCGCACGGTTTTTCTTCTGTTACGAATGTAATCCTCAAAAATATATTCACCCAGGCCGTTCAGCGAGCTGTAAAAAGCTTTGCCGCCATTTGTTTCGGTAAATTTACGTACAAATTGCTGTAGATAGGGATCTTTAGCAATCATAAATGTAGTGATCGGAATTTTTAAACGTTTGCATTGTGCTGCCATGTTTAAGGTTTTATTCACCACCTTACGGTCAAGCCCGATGCTGTTTTTATAGTATTTTGTTCCTTCCTTTAAGCAGGTAGGTTTGCCATCCGTAATCATAAATATCTGCTTATTATGCGTTTTACGGCGGCGTAACAGGTCGGTTGCCAACTCCAGCCCTGCATAGGTATTGGTATGATAGGGACCAACCTGTAAATAAGGGAGATCCTGTAAGGTAATGGGCCAGGCATCATTGCCAAAAACCACAATATCAAGCGTATCTTTAGGATATTTGGTTTTTATCAGTTCTGCCAGCGCCATAGCTACTTTTTTGGCCGGCGTTATCCGGTCCTCGCCATAAAGGATCATGGAGTGTGATATATCTATCATCAGCACAGTAGAAGTCAAGGTTTTGTAATCCATTTCTTCTACTTCCAGGTCACGCTCGGTCATCATAAAATCGCCGATGCCATGATTTACCTGCGCGTTGTGGATGGATTGCGTCATATCTATCTGGTCCAAGCTGTCGCCAAACTCAAACTCCCGCCGTTCAGCGTTTTTTTCATCCCCCTGGCCTGATTGCGGCGAACGGTGATTACCCTTGCCTGATTTTTTTAACTTGCCAAATATTTCTTCCAGCGCCGACTGACGGATACTTTGCTCGGTTTTAGCGGTAATGTTAATTTCGCCACTTTGTTTATCTTCATCCAGGTAGCCTTTTTGCTTCAACTCATCTATAAAATCACCCATGCCATATTCGTCATTAGTGAGGTTATATTGTTTGTCCAGTTCATTCAGCCAAGCCAAAGCTTCGCCTGCATCGCCCGAGGTGTAGTTGAGCAACTCTAAAAATAATTTCAATAACTCTTCAAATCCGCCTTTGGGAATTTGATTGGGTTTAAACTTCGAAAATTCGAAACCACGCATACTTTGCCTTTCTGATATAAAATAACGGATTATTTTATTTAAAAGTTTGATCTAACCGGGTTTTTAACTTAATTGTTATTTAGGAATGACAATAGGGATGGATAGAGGGTGGGGAATGGTTACGATTATTGCGGCACTGATGATAAACTTACGAAGTTTTTAAAAATTGATAAGTTATTAATAATTGCTATTTTACATCACCAATTATTAATGCTTCATAAATTATGACTATACCTTTTAAGGTTGGTAAAACTACTATTCAGGTAATTGCGTTTTGTTTAATAAGTTGTTGGTTTACGCTTGCCCGGGCACAGAATGAACCATCAAAATTTAAAGTGATCGCCTTTTATACGGCAAAAAATGATCAAGCGCATATCAGTTTTGTTCATGAGGCTAACAGTTGGTTTCCAACAATGGCGGCAAAGTATCATTTTACGTATGATTCCACAAAAAACTGGAATAACCTGAATGCTGAATTCTTATCTCATTACCAGGTAGTGCTATTTTTAGATACAAGGCCGGATGACCCCGCACAGCGGGCAGCATTTCAAAAATATATGGATAGCGGGGGTGCATGGATGGGTTTTCATTTTTCGGCATTTGCGCTTACGCCTTCAGCTTATCCTCAAAACTGGGACTGGTACCATAATATTTTTTTAGGATCGGGCTCATATGTAAGCAATACATGGCGGCCAACGTCTGCCATTTTACGTGTTGAAGACAGGAAGCTGCCGTTTACAAAGCATTTGTCCCAAACATTTAAGTCTGCACCAAATGAGTGGTACCGGTGGTCAAATGATCTGCGGAAAAATCCCGACATAAAAATACTCTTATCTATTGATTCTGCCAGTTTTCCGTTAGGTACAGGGCCAAAGCCAAATGAAATATGGCATAGTGGTTATTACCCGGTAGTATGGACCAATAAAAATTATAAAATGATTTATCTGAATATGGGGCATAACGATATTGATTATGAAAATAAGACTAATAAGGAATTATCCTATACCTTTGATAATACCCAGGAGAGCGGGCTCATTATTAACGCACTGTTATGGCTGGGCGAAGGCAAACACTAATTAATTTTTTAATTTATGCATGACGAACCATTAATTAATAACCAGGCTATTCATAATTTTGAAATGGTGGTAGATGGGCACCGGGCTTTTATTGATTACCAGCAAAAAGGTGATAAAGTATTTTTAATGCATACTGAGGTACCCGTGGAGCTGGAAGGCAGGGGTGTAGCATCGACCATTGTAGAAAAAACATTGAAATATTTGGAAGCGAATAACTTAAAGATAGTACCCTACTGCGCGTACATTAAAGTGTTTTTAAAACGACATCCGGAATGGGAGAGGTTGGTGGTTTGAATTAAACGGCCAGAGGCCTTGTTATAGTTGTCACTCGGCTTAGCCGAGCGACTGCCGGAAGGGGCATCGATCTTGACGAATAATATTGTAACAGTAAGCGATTAAAAATATTAGTGGAAAATTATTAATCTATGAAATTAGCTTTTTTTATATGCTTGTTTATGGGAATTTTATGGCGAATGGATGATTATACAGAAGCCAAAAAGCTATTTGATAACAAGCAATACAAGGCGTCAATTGATATTTGTACTAAAGAGCTTGAAAAGCTTCAACCTAAAGATTCTCTGTTCGAAAAGTTTTTATTCCTAAGAGCCAGTTCATATACAGAACTTCAAGATTTTCAATCAGGGATAAAGGACTATCTTGTTTTAGTTCAAGTTTACCCCAGACAAATAAGTTATTATGTTGGATTGTCCTATATGTACGGGCAAATTGGTAATTACAAAGATTGCATAAGTATTTTAGAGAAAACATTGACACTCGAGCCTGAAAATATTTACACATTTAATAACTTATCTTATTATTCCAGTCGGGATGGCAATTACAATGAGGCCCTTAAATATGCTGATGACGGACTAAAATTTGTTACTGATTCAACTTGGAAAGGAGCATTACTAAGTAACAAAGGCTATGGATTAATAGGGTTAAAAAAATATAAGGATGCATTAGCTAATATTAATGAATCTATTAATTTGAATCAAGACAACTCTTTTGCCTATTATTTTAGAGCAATAGCTAATATCAATCTTAAAAGTTTTGAAACTGTTTGCGGTGATTTAAATAAGGCCAAAAGTCTTGGTGCCGAAACAATGACAAAAGAATTAATACAACAATACTGTCATTGATTATTATTACTTCAATAAATTCTTAATCCGCTCATCATACTCCGGGTTAGCCCCGCGTTTACCGGTTACGTATGCGCCAACTGCACAGGCTTTTTCTAATACCTGCTGCATGGGCTGCTTGTTAAGCAAGCCATTCATAAAGGTGGCTAAAAAAGAGTCTCCGGCGCCAACAGTATCTACCACCTCCGTTTTATAACCTGGATGCTCATAAAATTCATCATCATGCCAAACTATAGCGCCATTTTCGCCACGGGTTACGCAGATAGTTTGTACCTGGTATTTTTTGCGGAACTTAGTCATCTTTTCTTTCAGGCCACCATTGCTACCATGGATTAATAAGCCGGCTTCTTCCTCGTTCATTTTTATAATATTTGCCCGGGCTGCTAAATTTTCTATGGTTGACACCGTGTAATGAGGGGCACGCAAATTCACATCAAACACCTTCAAGGCGATAGTTTCGTTTAACAAGTTGAGCAGGGTATTACGGGTGTTTTCTTCGCGACAGGCCAAACTGCCAAATAGTATAGCTGATGCTTTTTGAGCCGCACTTGTTAAAATGGTATCCGTTTGGATATTATCCCATGAAACCGGCTCGGGAATAATATAAGTTGCCTGTTGGTTTTCATCTAATTGAACGGTAACCTCACAGGTTGGCAGTTCCTCGTCCTGCTGTATCAGCTCACTATATAAATTGTTTTTGGTTAAGTATTCAATCAATTCAAAACCGGAAGCATCGGCGCCTACCCTGCTGGCAAAGGCAACGCTGGCTCCCTGCTTCGCCAGGTGCAACGCTACATTCATTGGTGCGCCGCCGGCCACTTTTTCATCGCCAAAGGCGTCCCATAAAACTTCGCCAAAAGAGAGAATGGACTTCATTGTGAGTTGTGAGTTGTGAGTTGTGAGTTGTGAGTTGTGAGTTGTGTAGAATTAAGACAGTAAATTTATATATTAGTTTATGAAAAAAATATTGCTTTCCTGTTTTTTGCTGCTCTCTTCGTGCCTCCTGCTTGCGCAGGACAGGCAAGCCATTTTAAATGTACTGGAAACCCAGCGTGTTGCCTGGAACAAAGGCGATTTGGAGGGATTTATGCAAGGGTATTGGAAGTCTGATTCTTTATTGTTTGTAGGAAGGACAGCTCCAACACACGGTTGGCAAGCCACACTTGACAGATACAAAAAAAACTATCCGGATAGGGCGGCCATGGGGACACTTACTTTTAATATTTTAAAAGTGGAATTGCTGAATGCTACTAATGCCTTTATGCTGGGCGGCTGGCACCTGCAACGAGAAAAGGATACACCCGGCGGGTATTTTACTTTGTGGTTTAAAAAGATAAATGGGGAGTGGAAGATAGTGGTGGATCATACCAGTTGAGGTGAAACGAACGCTTAAACATTTTTATAAATAAATGTTTAATAGGTAGATGAAATTACCTTTTGATTTGGATAACATGCTAACCCGGATAGCTGAAGCGACAGCTCATTATCCCAAGGCTGCTATGTTTGAATTGTATGAGCGCGGTTATACTTCTTTATTTGAACAGTTAGTTGCTTGTATCATTTCCATCCGCACATTGGATGAAACTTCCATACCGGTAGCTGAAAAATTGTTTGCTAAAGCACGTACGCCACTGGATTTATTAAAACTATCACCTAACGAATTGGGAAATCTGCTTCATGGCAGCCAGTATCCGGGACAAAAGGCATATACTATACTGGGAATAGCAAAGACAGCTACAGAGCAATATGGCGGAAAATTACCGGCCGATTTTAGTGTATTGACGAGTTTAAAAGGCGTAGGGCCAAAATGTGCCAACCTGACTTTAGGCGTTGCTGCAAAACAGGCAGCCATAAGTGTTGATGTACACGTGCATCGCGTAGCTAACAGATGGGGATATATACAAACAAGCACCCCCGAAAAGACGTTAACAGCACTCGAACAAAAAGTGCCCAAAGAAAAATGGATAGATATTAACCGCCTGCTAATGCCGTTTGGTAAACATATTTGCACAAGCAGGTTGCCGCATTGTTCAACCTGCCCTGTACTGGATTATTGCCGGCAGGTTGGGGTAAGCAATCATTTATAGTATAACCGCTGATTCCAATTAACTTTATATGTTCTTTGGATTAATTAAAACGGTTTTCCCGCTGCCAAAGCTTTATTGGCCCATTTAATGGCTAATTCTTCACGATACCTGGCGTATTTCCCCTTGAAAGCCATTTTGAGTACACTGTCAACCCCGCCTTTTACAGCCAGATTATACAAGCTTGCCGCTTTACGTACCGGTGAAGCATCCCACGCGCGTAAGCTGAGTGAAAAGGAGCCGTCTAAATATTTCATCCAGTGCCAGTAGCCGGTTGGCATAAACAGGGTATCCCCATGTTCTAAAAACACTTCGGTACCCTCTACACCATCCAGGGCCGGAAATTTTTTAATATCGGGGTTAGCCACATCATAATCTTCTAATGCATATGTGGCATTAGGAATGCAATACAGGCGTCGCTTCCATTTATTTTCAAATAAAATAACGTGCTTGCGCCCGCCAAAATGGGTATGAAAAATATGGGGCAGGTCAATATCATAATGTAAAAAAGTAACCGAGTTTGAACCGCCAAAAAACATAGCCGGCATACTTTCTAAAAAGCCCCCCATCAAATCTTTAGGTAAAACAATATCATTTAACAGTTGCGGAGCCTGTTTGAAAATATTAAAAAAGAAAATGCGCAGCTCTGTAGGTTGCGACTTGATCAGATCTATATATTCGTCAAAAGGCATTTCAGCAGCAGAGGAATTGATTGGTTTTGAAGGATCAGCTTTAGAATTATCATAAAGCGGCACTACTTTTTTACCCACTACTTCCTTTAAATAGTCAGGAGTCCACTTTTCGCGGGCGGGCCAATCTTTAGTCAGCCCCTTAATTACTACCGGACGGCGGGGGTCTAAATAATTTTTTTTAAAAGAAACAGGATCGATAGTTTCGACCGTGTCAATAGGGTGAAGAATAAAGCTCATTTATTTTGGATACGGACTATATAGCTATGTAAATAAAACGCTTTACACACCTATTGGATCAAAATAACGAAATAAAATGAATTTATATATTAAGAAACTATTAAATATATTAAGCTTAAATCAAATCACTTAATAAAATTACCTATTGGGTTCACCTTCAACTAAAGCTTTATTCGCCCGTTTATAAGCCAGTTCTTCTTTCCAGTCCATATAACGGCCTTTGAAATTTTTCTTCATCAAATCATCAAACTTGCGCTGTACGGTTAAATTATACAGGCTTTTTGCTTTAATGGCCCATGATTTATCCCAGGCACGTAAGGAGATAGAGAAGGAGCCATCCAGATACTTCATCCAGTGCCAGTAGCCGGTGGGCATAAACAGGGTATCGCCATGCTCAAGAATTATTTCCTGTCCTTCAACGCCATCTAAAGCAGGAAATTTGGTATAATCAGGGTTTTCAATATCATAATCCTCCAGTGCATAGGTAGCAAAAGGAATTTGGTAAAGCCGTTCCTTCCATTTATTATCAAACAAAATAACATACTTGCGCCCGTTAAAGTGCGTATGAAATATATGGGCAAGATCAATATCATAATGCAGGAAAGTAATGGATCCGGCTCCGCCGAAAAACATATTAGGATATTTATCTAAAAAACCACCCATTAAATCGGTAGGCGAACGGTAATCTTCTAATAACTGCGGGGCGTATTTTATAGGATCAAATAAAAATATGCGCAGATCAGTAGGATGCTTTTGGATGAGGTCAATATAATCGCCAAATTTCATTTCAGCCGCAGATGCGTTGATCGGTTTTGAAGGGTCAGCCTTCGAGCTGTCATATAATGGAACAACTTTATCGCCAACTGTTTCCTTTAAATAATCAAAGGTCCATTTTTGTAGGGCCGGCCAGCTTTCGGTAGCTTTACGGATGACTAATGGCTTCCGCGGATTTAAATAATTGTTAACAAAATCTTCCTTTGTAATGTTGTCAACCCTGTCTATAGGTGTGAGGATCATGCTCATATTTACAATTAATTAACGTTGCAAAACTAATTAATTGCATAAATGAGTAAATGGCTACATTGTTTTTTTATTATTTTTTGACAAAAAACGATCAGGTAAGAGATTAATTGATGTGAAAGCAACAGGAAGAAAAGTCTGAAAAATTAAAAAAACAGAGCGGCAGCTATGTGATCAGCATATAATTTACCGGTTGGGGTTAAGTAAATTATATTGTTTTTTTGCGCTATCCATCCTCTTTCAAAATAACTTTGGGCGGCTTTAAGTACTTCATTGGCAGAGGCTGCCGCAATAGCATTAAGCTTATCCAAATCCAATCCCCACATAGTGCGTAAGGAGGTCATTATATATTCATTAAGGCGGTTAGTTTCTGTCAATACCTCTGTTTCGGCAGGTAGTTTGTTTTCTACAATGGCTTGTATATATTTCGCATTATTGGCCACATTCCATTGACGTATTTCACCATTATAAGAGTGAGCAGAGGGGCCAATACCCAGATATTTTACACCCTTCCAGTAATTAGAGTTGTGTTTGGAATAATGGTTGGGTTTGCAAAAGTTCGATATTTCATAATGCTCAAAACCATGTAGCTGCATGGCTTCCATCAGCAAATTAAATTGCCCGGCGCTTTGCTGCTCATTCATGGCCGGTTGTTTGTTTTTATTAATAAAAGAGGCCAGCGCAGTGTTAGGTTCAACCGTCATGGAATAAGAAGAAACATGTGGTACACTCAGCTCAAACACCTTATCCAGATTATGTTTCCATTTTTGATCTGTTAACAATGGATAGCCATAAATCAAGTCTATAGTGAGATTTTCAAACCCTATATCCTGTGCCCGTTTTACGGAGGCTTCGGCTTCGGCGGCACGATGCACCCGGTTCATCCACGCCAGGTCCTCATCAAAAAACGACTGGATACCTATACTAAAACGGTTAATGGGTGTTTGTAGTAAAGTAAGTAATTTAGCCTTATTTAAATCATCGGGATTGGCTTCCAGGGTAATTTCGGCAGTTGATGATACGGAATGTAACCGGGTAATGGTATCTATGAGTAATTGTATCTCCCCGGCTTCCAATATAGAAGGCGTACCGCCGCCAAAATAGATGGTTTCGATAGTTTCGCCGGTAAAATAATTTTTCTGCAGTTCAATTTCCTTTACCAGCGCTTGTAAAAGCTCAGGCTTATATTGCAAGGATGTGCTGAAATGAAAATCGCAATAATGACAAGCTTGCTTGCAAAAAGGGATGTGGAGATAAATTCCTGCCATGCGGCAAAGATAGAAAATAGGTTATGGGGATTTAAATTGGTTTTTATTAAGTGGGCATTATTGGTATTTGGGCATGGTTGGTATTCCTTCCAAAAAAAGAATTAGTTAAAGTTATCATTTATTTAATTAGTTTGCTTTATACCTTTTATCGCTTACTTATAAACTGGCCACTTAGCATACGAACCACAAGCGTGGACGCTTTCGGCAGCGGGGGTAAGCAAAAAGCGGACTAAAGAATAGCTAAAAAGTAAGCTTTTGAGTAAATTTGACTAACAAACAAAGGAAGCCGACAATTTTTTATTAATTGAAAATTTTATCTAAGTCATTAAATGGGGTTAACCTCGAAACGTATTCCAATATTTTGAATACAAACAAATTAAGTAGTTATTTACTTTCAGCATGGCATCTATTTATAATGAGTTTTCTAAATAAATCCTTGTTTTTCAATAGTAATTATATTTTTGTAAAAAAATGAAAAGAAATAGGACATTTAGCTTTTCTTGGTGGCATAATGTAAAATTGCAGCCGGAAACTTTGTGCCTATTTATATATAAAACAACATTTCAATAAATAGTAACCCGGCAAAAACTCGCCGGGTTTTTTTTGACCAAAATTTCAAATCGTAAACTAAAAAAAATATATGGCTTTTGAATTAAGTAGTGTAGTGCCATGGGGTAGAACGTTAGAAGAGTATAAGCAAATGTTTATGCTTAGCAAAGAAGATTTGGACAAAAGGATTATCAGCTTTGGCGACGGCCCGGCGAGCTTTAATGCAGAAATGAATGAATCAGGCAAACAGGTTATATCAATCGACCCTGTTTATGAGTTTACGGGAGACCAATTGAAAAAACGAATCGATGAAACCTGTTTCCAGGTAATTAAACAAACTCGGGAAAACAAAGCAAATTTTGTTTGGGATACGATTAGAAGCGTGGAAGATCTGCAAGAAATAAGGATGAAGGCAATGCGCCACTTTTTAATTGATTTCGAAAAGGGCGTATATGAAAAAAGGTACGTTGCTCATTCTTTACCCGATAAGCTCTCATTTGTGTATAATGAATTTGAACTTGGTTTAAGTTCACATTTCCTACTCCTTTATTCCACACTTGGACTAGACTTCCACATGGCTGCCATTAGTGAAATGATGAGGTTATGTAAAGAGGTGAGGATATTTCCGATATTAACATTGAACGCCAAAATCCCGGATTTTTTTAACGAACTTTTGGAAATGTTAAATCAAAATTATAAGACGGAAGTTCAAAAGGTGCCTTATGAGTTTCAAAAAGGAGGAAATGAAATGCTTGTCATAAAAAAATAGTGCATACCCCATTAATAATAAAGCGACAATTTAAATAAAAAATATGAAAGTACTTGGACTAATTGGAGGCATAAGTTGGATTTCAACGATTGATTACTATAAGTTAATCAATGAAGGTATAAACGAAAAACTAGGAGGATTAAATTTCTCCAAGTGCATCATATATTCATTTAACTATGAAGACATAAAGAAAAATAATGACAACAATGATTGAATTTTCATTAGATTTATTATCCACAACTTGATTTGACAATTGTCGTTGTTAAGTCGCTTTAACAACTGTTTTGCTTTTTATTCTGAATTTGAATATTAATTCAGTCACGCCAGGAAGGTGTAATACTTGACTCTGAGTGTCTTTCTTACTGAAAAAGCCTACACGCCAATTGGCAAACTGGCGAAGTTGTCTACTTTGATGATATAGGGAACGAATATAAAACAACTGCTAAGATTGAAGGTTTTATGTTTAATGCTGCCAATTGTTTAAACGACGCAATGCCCTGCTATACGTACGGCTTAAATCAGCACGGGAACTGATCTTATAATTTTGTACCCTTTTTAAGTGCGGCGTAGAGCCTGTAGTTGGGGCAAGCGGTTCATTACATCACGCGTTATCACGATACATTTCATTCTCCGCCAGCCTTCCTGCATTTGGCGGCAATGAAATTCGTACCTCATAACATACCCGCCTTTTTTTTAAAAGAAAAGGCAACACACCGCTGTCACAAAATTAGCACCGCAGAAAACAGTAAAGGGCATGTAAATGGTGCGAAGTGTTTTTTTTTGGCAGCACCACCTTGACAGTTTTCTGCTTACTGCTACCGGTTGTTTAAGCGGTGCAATGCCATGTTATGTGTATGGCTCAGGCCAGCCCAGGAACTGATTTTATTTTAGCAACGTTCTTAATGCTGATGTACAATTAGACCGTATAATATAAAATACTGATCTTTTACTTTCAGATTGACGGGAAATATAGAAGCCAACTTAGGGCTACTTTATCGAGGCTTATAGTAGTTTATCTTACTGGTGATGTTACTTATTTGTTACTTTATGTACTTAACTGCTTGAAAATAAATGGTTTATTTTATTCCTGCCATTGCGCAAAGGTATTGATAAGCAAATTAATAATAAGCGGGGTATTTTATATTTAGAACGAAATGGTTTCCAAAATGTAGTATTTTAGCATTAATCAGATGATTTTCTTACCTAAAGAATCATTAAACTTGTTAAAGTAATTATTAAGAATACATAAAGTGTTGTACTTTTAAAGTGAAAATATTGATAAAGGACAAAAAAATCATCATAATAAATTAATGTTTAAAACAAGGGTAATTAAGGTATTTTTGCAATCAATTAATCAACGATACTTATAAGATGCGTTTTGTTTTGTGCCTTCTGTTTATAGCTATGTGTTGCAATGCAGCTTTTGCAGAGCCACAGGTAACACCTGCACCGGTAAATAATTATCAGGTTACAGACACAACTACCCACCCAACACAAATCTCCCTGCTTGACTCTGTTGTACTGGCTACAAAAGCACGTGAAAAATTTATTGCAGATTCTATTTCAATGCAGTATATAAAATATCCGGACTCAGCGCTAAGCAAACAGTTTATTGCTCACACACTTAAAGAAAATTTATATGCAGGTGCCAATTTTTTAGATATTCCTTTTAAAACAAAAAGTATTTTAAAAGATGGGCATAATCGTAAAACCCGCGATCAATGGATTATTTTTACCATTATAGGTTTATTAATATATACAGCGCTCCTCAACATCACTTTAAATAAAGATATTAAAAATGTGTTGCAATCTTTTTATAGTAAACGCGCGGTCTCACAAGCCGGCAAGGATGAAAGTTATATTAATTTCTGGGCATTCATAGGGCTTTTTTTATTGTTTGGATTTACCTTCGGCTTGTTCTTATGCCAGTTAGCTACTTATAACAACGCTTATTACAGCATTAGCGGTGTAAGGCTTTTTGTTTCCCTTTCATTTATTATTATAGCGCTTTTCGCGGTTAAATTTTTAGCCTTAAAAATTATAGGGTTTATATTTGATATTAACAAGCTGGTAAGTGAATACATATCTATATTATGCCTTACTTATTTTAATATAGCCTTTGTTTTTTTGCCTGTAGCTTTGTGTTTTAGTTTGTTGGATGCCAAATTTATTCCTTACCTGCTGGCTATAGCATTGCTACTAATAGTGCTTATTTTAATCTGGTTATATTTACGCAGTAGTGTAAACATTATTTCAAATTTTCGATTTCATAAATTTTATTTATTTATCTATCTTTGTGCCCTCGAAATTTGCCCCATTTTAATATTAATAAAGGCACTTAATATATAGAATTGTAGGTTTTAAACGAATTGAGCATCAATTTTGGAAGATAGAAAGAAAAAAGTTAAAAGCATATTGGTTACTTTAGCAAAACCAGAGAATGATAAGAACCCTTATGCTGAATTGGCTAAAAAGCATAATCTGAAAATTGATTTCAGGTCATTTATTCACGTTGAGGGTGTACCTGCTAAAGATTTTCGTAAAGAAAAGATCAACCTGGCTGATTTTAGTGCGGTGATTTTCACCAGCCGTAATTCGGCCGATCATTTTTTCAGGATCTGCGAAGAAATGCGTTTTGAGGTACCTGTAGAAATGAAATATTTCTGTCTTTCAGAAACTATCGCTCTGTATCTTCAAAAATATATTCAATACCGCAAGCGGAAGATCTTTTTCGGTAAGCAAAACGCTTCAGATCTGGCCGAAGTATTAAAAAAGCATTCAAGTGAAAAATTTCTGTACCCTTGTTCAGATGTAGCAGCCGAAGAAACACAAAAATTTTTGCTGGATAATGGTTACAATTTTACTCCGGCTGTGTTATTTCGTACAGTATGCAGCGACCTTTCAGATCTGGCCGAAGTTTTTTATGATATCATAGCCTTTTTTAGTCCTTCAAGTATACAATCACTTTATAAAAATTTTCCCGGTTTTAAGCAAAATAACACGCGTATAGCAGCTTTTGGTGCAACTACACACAAAGCTGTATTAGAAGCAGGTTTGATCCTTGATATCCCCGCGCCAACTCCGGCAGCACCCTCCATGACAATGGCTATAGAACAGTATGTTAAACAGGTAAATAAATAATTTATTTGCTGTTATATACTAATTGAAACTTTTTATAATTTATTACGTAATAATGCTCATAAACGTAATTTAATCGTTTATAATGAATTTTATTAAGTATTTAATCTTGTAAACGTTCAGTATAAATTATTAGTTTACTTTAGAAGTAAAATTTGATTATAAAAACATTTTTTATGTTGACATATCAAATTTTATATATATTCGGGGGGTTGTATCAAACCGGATTTGATTTAAAATGAAGCATGTACACTTTCTATTAATTAAATGAAGCACATATACTTTTTATTAGTAACGTTTGGTTTTGTTGCAGTTTTAAGCGGTTGTGGCTCAAAAAGCGACAGGGGAGAAGTAATAGGCGTAACCCAAAAAACATTTAGGGCCGAAGTGCCTTACAATATGGTATATATCCCCAGTGGTTCATTTTTAATGGGCCAAACCGACCAGGATGTGACATTTTCTCAAATCGCTCAAACAAGACAGGTAACTATACCTGCCTTTTTTATGGACCAAACCGAAATATCCAACAGCCAGTATAAACAATTTGTTAACTGGGTTCGTGATTCTATCGCCATTACCAGTTATCTTAATGATCCTAAATATTATATTACACCTAAAGGCAAGGGCGCTGCTCCTAATCCTACAGGTAAAAAAAATATAAACTGGGACTACGTAAAGAAATATCCGGTTTGGGCCAACAGGAAAGGATCTAACAATGGTACCAAGCTGCAAGGCATGTATTACCAGGGTGATGACCGTGTTTTTGACCGTAATGAAGTGGATGTACACTTATTAAAGTACAACTACGCTATAATGGATTTGCGCGATGCCGCCAATTACAGGCCAGATAAAAATAAAAAACGCTCTGATTTTATTTTGCGTGATACCGTACCGGTTTACCCGGATACTTTGGTATGGTTAGGCGATTTTTCATATGCTGCCAATGAGCCTATAGTTGAAGGTTACTTCTCGCACCCTTCTTTTAAAGATTACCCGGTAGTGGGAGTTACCTGGCGCCAGGCACGGGCTTTTACCGTATGGCGTACACGTTATAACGAAGCTTATCAGGACAAACGTCACTTGCCTCATCGTTCAGAATATAAATTGCCAACTGAAAGTGAATTTGAATATGCTGCACGTGGCAGCCGGATTGGTGCAGATTATCCATGGGGCGGCCCGTACATAAAAAATGCTAAGGGATGCCTGCTGGCTAATTTTAAACCAGGCCGCGGTAATTATTCTGATGACGGCGGTACTTATACGGTAAATGTAAAATCATACTTCCCTAATGACTATGGTTTATATAACATGGCCGGTAACGTAGCAGAATGGACCTCATCTGCATACGACCCTTCCGCATCTTCATTTGTTAATGATTTAGCGCCAACGTTTAATTACGAAGCTAAAGCAAAAGATAAGGAAGTATTAAAACGTAAAGTTGTTCGTGGCGGATCATGGAAAGACGTCGGTTATTTCCTGCAAAACTCTTCCCGTACTTATGAATATCAGGATACTGCAAAATCATATATCGGTTTTCGTTGTGTATCACATTTTCTGGGACGTGACCTAAGGGATAAACGCTAAGAACACGTTAAATTTTATAACACTATTATCTAAAATCAACAAAATCATTTTTTTATTATTATGGCAGGGAAAAAACAACCATGGGGAATTAATAACATTGTATCCTGGGGTGCAACAATAGTTATTGTGGGGCTATTATTTAAAATTCAACACTTACCTAATGGCGGATTATTTATATCTATAGGATTGGGTGCTGAGGCAATTTTATTTTTTATACTGGGCTTTCAAAGAGAATACGTAGAAATAGACTGGACAAGGGCTTATCCGGAATTAGCGCATGATTATGATGGAGAACTGCCAAAATCATCAGCCAAATTAATAGGCAACGGCAACGGCGGCGGGGTTTCAAGCACAGCTGCATTAGATAAAATGCTGGAAGACGCTAACATTGGTCCTGAATTAATTGCCAGTTTAGGTAATGGTTTAAGAACATTTGGTGATAAGGTAAACTCCATATCGCAAGTTGCTGATGCCGGTGCTGCTACAACTGAATTTACTGCTAAAATTAAAAATGCGTCTGCAAGCTATGATAAATTGAGTAACTCATTTGAAAAAGCTTCAGCCAACCTGGCTGAAATGGCTAATTCAAATGTTGATTCAAAAGCTTACCATGACCAGGTAAACAATTTAGCTAAAAACCTTTCAGCATTAAATGCAGTGTATGAATTGGAATTACAGGACTCAAGCTCACATTTAAAATCAATGAACAAGTTTTATCAAAACCTGTCATTAACAATGAATAACTTTAATGAATCATTAGAAGATTCAAAACAGTTTAAAGATGAGGTAGGTCGTTTAGCTAAGAACCTGTCGTCGTTAAATGCGATTTATGGGAATATGCTTTCAGCAATGAATCAGCCGCGTACTAATTAAGATTTAATAATATAATAAAAAGATATATAACACATGGCTGGAGGTAAACAAACCCCAAGACAACGAATGATGGGTATTTTATACCTGGTACTCTTGGGTTTGATCGCGCTTGAAGTTCCTGAAAGTTTAATGGATGCATTTAAGGCTATCGGCGATAGTTTAACGGCTTCTAAAACCAACGTTCAAACCGGTATTGATAATACATTTTCTGCATTTGAAAAAACAAAGTTAAAGCAGGAGCCTGACAGGTCAAAAGGCCCTTATACGAGGGCAAAGGAGGCAAGTAAGCTGGCTAATGATTTAGATGCATATGTTGAGACGCTTAAAAAGCAAATGATTGAGAAATGTGGTGGATTTGATCCCGGCATTAATGATTATAAGGGCAGAGAGAATATTGATATATCTGTTGATATGATGGTTAGCAGAGGGAAGAAGGCTTATGAATTGCATAAAAAGATTGATGAAACGCGCGAAAAATTAATTGGCTTATTAAATGAAAAAGAACGTGCAGGCGTAATCCTTTCTTTGCGTGCTGATGCTCCACCCAAAGTATCCGGTTTCCCTACAAAAACATGGGAAGAAGCAACTTTTGGTGAGGGTATGCCGGTAGGTGCTGCGATAACTAATTTTATTAAAATACAATCAGATACTAAAAACGCGGAGAACGAAATAATTAAAAAAATATTAGGTGAAGTTGACCAGGCACAAGTAAACCTCGATCAATTTGCAGCAGTTGCTGTAGCCCCAACAAGCTATGTGTTGGTTGGCCAGCAATATACCGCAGATGTTTTTTTAACCGCTTCCGATTCTAAATCATCACCAACAATTACTGTTGATGGTTCAAAATTACCAACAGAAGCTGGTAGAGGTAAATATACAGGTACTACAAGCAGCGAAGGTATACACACCTGGACCGGAAGTATCAGTGTAAAACAAACAGATGGTACCTATAAAGAATATAAAACCACACCGCAAACCTACCAGGTGGCTAAACCATCAGCGGTAGTATCACCGGATAAAATGCTGGTATTATATATAGGCTTACCTAACCCGGTATCCGTATCAGCTCCGGGTATTCCTAAAGAAAAATTAAAAGTAAATATAAGCAACGGGTCACTAACAGGTTCTGCCGGGCATTATGCGGCTATGGTAACTAATCCAGGTACAGCTACTGTTACCGTATCAGGTGCCTTAGGCGACGGAGCTGCAGCTAAAACAGTAACTTTAGGTTCAACAGAATTTCGTGTAAAACGGATACCTGACCCTAAAGCGCAATTTGCAGGCAAATCAGGCGGAACAACCAGTACAGCAAATATCAAGGGCCAGCAGGCAATTTTTGCAAAACTGGAAAACTTTGAGTTTGACGCCAGGTTCAACGTAACCCGTTTTACTTTATTAATTGCCAAACCCCGCCAGGATCCTATTACGATCTCTGGTACCGGAAATGAATTAAACAGTCAGATGCATAGCGCATTAAACGCCATAACACCAGGTGCAACAATAGTATTTAAAGATATTATAGCAGTTGGCCCGGATGGATCACAGCGCGGGCTTGACCCAATTGTATTAACAGCAAATTAAAGGCCTATGAAAAGGAGAGTTTTAATTATCGTACTTTGTTTAGCTTGTACAGCATCATTTGCCCAAAAAGCTAAAAAGAAAACTACTAATGGTACTGCAGGTAGCACAACGGCAAATAAGCCGGGTACAAAAATAGTATCTGGTGATACGACAAAAAAGACCGTGGTGGTATCACAAGGACCGTCGCAAACTGCACCGGCAACTACACCGGGCAAACCTTTTGAGAGGCCTTTGGATGGATATTATAAAAAGAATAACATAGCAAATGCTAAGGTTACGGCTTATGCTAATCTGCGCGAATCTGATGTGGTTTATTCCAGGAGGGTATGGCGTGAATTTGATCTGCGCGAGAAAATGAACCAATACATGGCGTCGCCAAAACAACGATTGATTGATGTTTTGATGGATGCTGTTGGTAATGGCGAATTAACTGCTTATGATCCCACACCTACTAAGGAAGATCCCGATGGTGATGCTTTTTCAACACCGTTAACACCAGCAAAGGCAAAAGCTAAAATGGCTGATAGTACTGTAGTTGATAAATTTGACAACCAGGGTAATAAGATTAAATCAGAATTAGTGGCCGGAGAATTTAATCCTGACAGCGTTGTTAAATTTCGTCTTAAAGAGGACTGGGTATTTGATAAACAACGTTCGGTAGAGGAGGTTCGTATTGTTGGTATAGCTCCATTAATTAAACAAAAAGTACCAGGTGCAAGTGTAAGTTTTGATTACCAACCGGCTTTCTGGATCTATTTCCCCGCTGCACGCCAAATATTGGTTACTAAAGAGGCAGTTAACCGCCGAAATGATGCAACCGGATTAAGCTTTGATGATGTGTTTATCAAACGCTTATTTACAAGTTATATAGTTAAACAATCTAACGATAAGGATGAGCGTATAAAGGATTATGCGCAGGGTATTGACCGCTTATACGAGTCGGAAAAAATCAAAAAATCTTTAATGGATTGGGAACTTAACTTGTGGCAATACTAAACCCACTCTAAATCTTCCCTCAAAGGGGAGACTTGAAAATATTAAAGAAGACTTTCTTAATCGGGAAGTCTTCTTTGTTTTTAACAAAATCCTGCTCATCTTATAAGTCATACTTCAGACGGCCCAAAATATTCAACAATAGCCTTTGCCTGTTTGGTATTAACAACTTCCTGTAATTCTTCAGCAGTAGCCTCACGGATTTTTTTTACAGATTTAAAGTATTTTAATAGCTTTTCGGCAGTGGTTTTACCTATGCCTTCTATCAGTTCTAATTCGGTAGCCAGCGTTCCTTTATCGCGCTTTTTACGGTGAAAGGTAATGCCAAAACGATGGGCTTCATCTCTTAATTGCTGAATAATTTTTAGTGTTTCTGACCTTTTATCTAAGTACATAGGATATTGATCACCCGGATAGTACAATTCCTCAAGGCGCTTGGCTATACCAATAACGGTAACCTGTTTATTAATACCCAGCAGCTTCAAACTTTTCATAGCTGATGATAATTGCCCCTTACCACCGTCAATTACAATTAACTGAGGTAAACCGCTATCTTCATCAAGCACCCGCCGGTAACGTCGCAAAACCGCTTCTTCCATGGTAGCAAAATCATCGGGGCCTTCAACGGTTTTAACATTAAAGTGGCGATAATCTTTTTTTGAGGGTTTGCCATCCTTAAAAACCACAATGGCAGATACCGGGTATTTGCCCTGGAAATTGGAATTATCAAAACACTCAATATGCCGGGGCAGCTGGTTCATACGCAGATCTTTCATCATCTGGGTAAGTAACCGTTCGGTTCTTATTTCGGGATTTAATTTTTCGTATTGATCTATCTTTTCCTTCTTGAAGAATTGTACATTCTTTTGCGAAAGATCCAGCAGCTTTCTTTTTTCGCCCAGCTTAGGAACGGTGAATTTTATGGAAGAATCTTCCAGATCAATATCAAAAGGTACAATGATCTCTTTAGAATGACTATTATACCGGCTTCTGAATTCGGAAATAGCCAGCGTAAGCAATTCTTCATCACTTTCATCCAGCCGTTTTTTTAATTCAATTGTTTGCGTTTGGATGATGGTACCGTTCATTACTTTTAAAAAGTTAACAAAGGCATATTTCTCTTCCGAAGCTATACTAAAAACATCTACATCCGTAATGGACGAATTAACCACGGTTGATTTGCTCTGGTAGTTTTCCAGCAGGTCAAACTTGCGTTTTAACCGATGGGCATGTTCATAGTTTAAACTGGCAATAGCACTATCCATTTCGGCTTTCATTT
>JAQBOY010000346.1 GCA_028287805.1 Mucilaginibacter sp. | reverse complement strand
TTTCGCCGCTTAATTCCGGCTAAAGCACTCTGCAAAGCAAACCCTTCAAATACTCCCCTTCGGGAAATGAAGCCCTAACGGGATGATCTTCGGGTTGGCAAAACTGGTAAATAAACTGTACCTGTTTTCCGGCATCCAGCGCGGCCCATGCAATTACTTGTTTAAAGGTTTCTAAATCCATAGCGCCTGAACAGGAAAAGGTGGCCAGCAAACCACCGCTATTTAATAATAGCATAGCTATACGGTTAAGGTCCTTATAAGCCCTTGAAGCACGGTCTAAAGCTGAACGCGATGGCGCATATTTAGGCGGATCAAGGATAATAATGTCAAACTTCTCCCCTTCTTCTCTAAAAACCCGGAGCTGCTTATTTACATCTGATTGTATAGCAACAGGCATTGTTGATTGCAATTTATTAAGAATAATATTTTCTTTAAGTGTTTCAATAGCCAACGCTGAACTATCTACACTGGTAACTGATGCAGCGCCGGCATGTAAACTGTTTAAGGTAAAGCCACCAGTATAGCAAAAACAATCCAATACTTTTTTGCCCCTGGTGTAGGACGCCAATATTTTACGGTTATCGCGCTGGTCGCAGTAAAAACCTGATTTCTGCCCTTCGGCTATATTAATATTATAAATGATACCGTTTTCACGTACTTCAACTGATGCGGGCGGTGTATTTCCGGCTAAAACAATATTTGAAGTTTCTAAACCTTCATGTAACCGGGAAGAAGCATCGCTTTTATCAAAAATACTTTCAGGTTTTAACAAGCGCTGCAATTCATCTATAATAACCGGCATTACGTTTTCTATACCCGAAGTTAAAATTTGCACAGCCAGGTGGTTTGCATATTTATCAACGATAAGTCCCGGAAGATAATCAGACTCACTAAATATTAAGCGGCAGGTATTCGTGTTTCCATCGGCCAATATATGATTGCGGCTTGCTACTGCAACTGCTACTTTATGGCGAAACCAATCCTTGTTAATAACAACATCTTCCTCCCATTCCAGTAATCGCAAAGCTACCCTCGACTGATCGTTATAAAAACCATATGCCATAAAACCACCCTGTGCGTTCACCAGCCGTACAATATCCCCATTAGCGGGCTTGCCTTTCACCTGGTCAATAGCACCCGAAAAAACCCAGGGATGGCGGTGTATTACTGCTTTCTCTTTGCCTTTCTTTAATATAACATCAATCATGGGCGCAAAGGTAATAAATTTCATGGCTGGCAAACTTGACGAAACAGCATGCTATTGATGACCTGACACAATAAAAAACCCGGTCAGTATAAGTGACCGGGTTTTTGATATATGATGGAGTTAATTATTTTTACTGTACCTGGAACATACTATTAAACTTTGTTCCGTCAGGATAATAACCGGTAATGATCACATTACCATTTTTAAGGTTAGTTATTGCTTTATCAATATCAGCAACACTGTTTATTGGTTGTTTGTTAATGCCGGTGATGATTGAACCAACCGGAATATCAAAATCATTAAACGTACCACCATCACGAACCTGGGTAACCAAAACACCTCCATTTACATGGAATTTAGCTTTTTGTGCGGGGTTAAGCGGTGTAAAGCTGGCTCCTAATTTATTATACAACTCTTCAGCTGATTTTGATACGGCTGCAGTACGGGCAGCAGCAGGAGCTTCGCCTTTAAGGGTAACGATAAAGCTTTTTTCGGCACCATTACGTAAAACAGTCAAATGTACCTTATCACCAGGTTGCAAACGGCCTACAGGCTCCTCTAAGTCAGATGATGCATATACATTATTACTCTCAATTTTTGTAATAATATCACCTTTTTGTAAACCGGCTTGTTCAGCACCACTGCCTGGCAGCACATCGCTTACATATAAACCTACAGTTTTGTTAACATGCAATGCTTCGGCAGCATCAGGGTTCAATTCCTGGAAGCTAACACCTACATATCCACGTTTTACAACACCGTATTTCTGAATATCATTTAAAACTTTTTTAGCAAGGTTAATAGGGATAGCAAAGCCATAACCTACATATGAACCTGTTTCTGAAGCAATGGCCGAATTTATACCAATTAATTCACCTTTGGTATTTACTAACGCGCCACCACTATTGCCTGGGTTGATAGCCGCATCTGTTTGAATAAATGATTCAATGCCTTTACGTGGTTGTGGTGTTTGCCTGCTGGCCGGGCCAAACGGATTTTGATTTTGCTGATCCTCTGCACCTATGATGCCGATACCACGCCCTTTAGCGCTTACTATACCAGCTGTAACGGTTGATGTTAAATTAAAAGGGTTACCAACCGCTAATACCCACTCACCTACCCTTGCCTCATCAGAGTTACCTAATTTTACGATAGGCAAACTGGTAGCATCAATTTTTATAAGGGCAAGATCGGTATTTGGATCTGTACCGATAACTTTAGCTTTAAAAGTACGGTGATCATTAGTAGTTATCTCAATTTTATCAGCTTTTTCAACTACATGGTTATTAGTAACGATATAACCATCGGGAGAAATGATTACGCCTGAACCAGACGCCATTTGCGGAGAACGATGGCGGGGCGCACGCTGACCAAACATATCGCCAAACATTCGTTGTAATTGATCCTGCTCATCATTTTGTGAGGAACTGGAGTAAGTAGTACGGATATAAACCACCGCAGGAGTTACCGCTGCTGCAGCCTGTGTAAAATCAACTTCACCTGCTGATGAAGTAATGGCGGGGGACATATGGTTGCTGGCAAAATAAACTTTCTGCTTATCTTCAAAACTCATATTGTCAGCATACTTATTTTCTATTACCCTATACGTGCCCAACGCCATAGCACCGCCTATAAATGCGGTTAATAATGTTAAACCAAACTTTTTCATATTATTTATTTTCCTATTATTTTTTGTACTTATTAATTATTGTTTAATATTCAAATTTAATACCATTAAGACGCTAAAAACAATATTAAGTTATGA
>JAQBOY010000335.1 GCA_028287805.1 Mucilaginibacter sp. | reverse complement strand
ATAGCGTAAAGATAGATTGGATACCGTTATCATGCTGCACTTGTAATTTGCCGCAAAATTACGGTAAATACTTTACTTATTATTAACTCATTTGAAGACGTTAACCTTAAATTTACACAAGGCAACTGCTATGGCATAATCGGGGCTAACGGTGCAGGCAAATCTACTTTTCTAAAAATACTCTCTGGCGAAATTGATCCAACATCAGGTTCGGTTAGTTTTACACCCGGCGAACGCATGGCTGTATTAAGCCAAAACCATTATGCATTTGATGAATTTACGGTAATAGAAACCGTAATGATGGGCCATAAGGAAATGTATGCGGTGATGAAGGAAAAGGACGCCATATACATGAAGGAAGATTTTAGCGATGCTGACGGCGAACGTGCAGGAGAACTGGAAAATCTTTTTGCTGAAATGGATGGCTGGAATGCCGAAAGCAATGCCGCTACCCTATTAAGTAACTTAGGTATTAAAGAAGAATTTCATTATAATTTAGTAAAAGACCTGGATAATACCCAAAAAGTACGTGTTTTACTGGCACAGGCGCTTTTTGGCAAGCCCGATATATTACTGCTGGATGAGCCTACAAATGATCTGGATATCCATACCGTAAGCTGGCTGGAGGATTTTTTGGCCGGATATGAAGCAATTGTATTAGTGGTATCGCACGACAGGCACTTTCTGGATACCGTATGTACCCACGTGGTAGATATTGATTTTGCCAAAATGACCATTTATACCGGTAACTATACATTTTGGTATGAATCAAGCCAGTTAGCTTTAAAACAACGTTCTGATCAAAATAAAAAGACAGAAGACCGGGTAAAAGAACTACAGGAATTTATTCGCCGCTTTAGCGCAAACGCATCCAAGTCAAAACAGGCTACCAGTCGTAAAAAAGCATTGGATAAGATCAACCTGGATGAGATACAGCCGTCAAACCGTAAATATCCTGGCATCATCTTTAATAATCTTGGCCGTGAAGCCGGAGACCAGATATTACAGGTAGAAAATTTAAGCAAAAAACAAAACGGCGAAGTTCTTTTCGCTAACATAAGCTTTACTGTTAACAAGGGCGACAAAATCGCTATCCTCTCGCAAAACAGCTTAGCCACCACGGCATTTTATAACGTGATCACTGGCAGAGACACCGACTATAAAGGAACTTTTAAATGGGGTGTTACCATTAACAAGGCGGATATCCCAATCGATAATACGGAATATTTTAAGGGAAAGAATGATAATCTTATCGACTGGCTGCGCGAATACTCTCCCGGCGAAAAGGACGATCAGTTTATCCGCGGATTTTTGGGTCGTATGCTATTTTCGGGCGAAGAAGTATTAAAGAAGAGCAATGTGCTTTCCGGAGGTGAGAAAATGCGCTGTATGTTTAGCCGTATGATGCTGCAACAGGCTAATTTGTTGATTTTTGACGAGCCTACCAATCACCTTGACCTGGAATCCATCACCGCGTTAAACAACGGCATGAAGGATTTTAAAGGAACAATACTATTTACGTCGCGTGACCACGAGCTGTTAGAAACCGTTGCCAACCGCATTATCGAATTAACACCGGCAGGTTATATTGATAAGCTCATGACCTACGATGAATATATTAATAGCGATGTGGTGCAGAAACAACGCGATGAAATGTATGCATTGGCTTAGTCCCGAAAGTAAGTAAGGTGAACTCACTTCACCTTACTTACCTGAATAATTAAAATTATTCGCGGTACTGACTTATCCTTTCGGACTTCAAAAAAAAATCGTTTCTTTGCGCTCCCAACAACAAAATACACTTTGACTTGGTAGCTCAGTTGGTAGAGCAACTGACTCTTAATCAGTGGGTCGAGAGTTCGAGCCTCTCCCAGGTCACCAAAAAGCCTTTCAGCGTTGCTGGAGGGCTTTTGTGTTGATGTATACACAGTTGTCAGTACGTAGCTGGCGGTACATTTAAGTAGCTTTAACGTTATTTAACATTTGTATTTAATTATCCTGTTTAATTTAGTAATAACATTACCACAAAACCAATTATCATGACCTATGAGAAACTAATTAAGCTATTTATTTGCCTGGCGTTTTTTTTAACTGGTTTAGATGTAAACGCACAAGTTACTATACTTCAAAACGCTATTGATAAACTTGAAAGCTATAAAAACTTTAGCTATCAATATGTTTATAAGCAGAAGGAGGTGTTTAGTGATACCTTAATAGAAAACGAAAAATTTGTTTTATTAAAGACACCTGAAGATAAAGAAATTGGTTATTTTTTTAGACATGAGCTTAAATACGGTGATATGAAGATTCCGGCGACAGACCTATACAATGGAACAAACCTAATATCATTAAATCCTACGGACAGTACTTATAATACAAGAAAAGTACAAGCAATAACTTTTAGCGGATCATTGCTTGGTGAATTAAATTGGATAAAAACCTTTTTAAAGAAAAACCCTTCCAAAATTGTACAATCAGGTGATACCATTTTTAATTCAATAAATAGTTATCATTTAATTTTTAATACTAAAGATACCATTTTTAACAAAAATCATTTGTATGTACGAATACATCTATTTATTGACAAGGTAACAGGTTTGCCTGTTGGCAAATTGACCAGATCAAGGACTGCTGATTTTGGAAAAGAAGTCACAAACTATTATACAGAAGAAAGCTATTTCAATTATAAGATTGATCAGGATAATATCAACACAGCTTATTTTGCTATTCCTGAAGGATTTCATCCGCCTAAAGAAAAATCTAAAGAGCAAACTGCTTTATTGGCACCAGGTAAGATCGCGCCTAATTGGACCTTATATGATACTGAGGGTAAAAAAACGTCATTATCACAAATGAAAGGTAAAATTGTATTGATGGATTTTTTCTTTGTTGGCTGCGTCCCTTGTATGAACGCTTTAGCACCGTTGGATAAACTTCATGAAAAATATAAGAATAAAAACTTTGTAATACTAAGTATTAGTGATAGAGATAGTAAGAAATTAGTTACGGCATTTAAAAAAGTTCAACGTATAAAAAATCAAATGTATCCTAATGGTGGTGATGTAGCCAAATTATATCATATAACCGCGGCTCCTACTTTTTACTTCATCGATCAAGAAGGAAAGATAGCAAGTGTTGTGGATGGATATTCTGATGATTTTGAAAAGAAGATGTCTGCCATAATCGACAATTTATTAAAAAAATCATAACCT
>JAQBOY010000318.1 GCA_028287805.1 Mucilaginibacter sp. | reverse complement strand
ATCCCGATAGGTTAAAAATCATTTACCTGTTGAGCAGTGAAGGAAACCGGCTGAATAATATTATGGTGGAACAATTGGTGAGGGAAAACAGCAATTTTGCCCTTACTGAAGCTGAATTTTATTTATGCGGACCTTTCACCTATATGCGGATGATCAGGCTGACGCTTTTGTATATGGGGTTGGATAATGCGCAGATAAGGAAGGAAAATTTTGTACTGGAAACGGTACCGGTAATCGTCAGTCTTATTAATTATCCTCCCCGGCCTATCCGTATTCATTTCAGAAATGAAACGCATGATCTGATCGTAGCCGAAAACCAATCTATTTTACAGGCAGCATTGCAAAATAATATTCCGCTGCCTTATAGCTGCCGGGCGGGCATATGCTCCAGTTGTATGGCTAAATGCCAAAGCGGCAAAGTAGATATGACCATTAATGATGTGCTTAATGATGCCGATCTGGCACAGGGTTGGGTACTAACCTGTACCGGGCATGCGGTGACGGATGATGTGGTGATTGATTTCAGTTGACGCTAAAATTTCCTTAATCCATCCACAATACTGAATTACCTGTATGAAATTGGTTTTGTTCCCATAGTTGGTTGCCTGGATCAATGATCCAGTTTCCATCAACTATAAATTTATACAGGTATTTGCCGGGTTTGAGCCTTAAACTTATTACCCATTCATCACTTGCATGTTCCATGGTATAACCATCCGGGCTCCAGTCATTAAAGGAGCCCGATAATTTGACGTTTTTGGCATTGCCATAGCCTTTTAAATGGAAGGTATGATTGGGCTTTACTGATATAAAAGAATTGATCTCATTTCCGCCACGGGCCAGGTGCGGATTGGTAGGGTCTGTTATCCAATTGCCATCGACTATAAATTTATATTGATAGTTACCGGCTGCAAAAGTGTAGGGGAGGACCCATATACCACCTGCCTTTTTCATCGCTAATTCATCGGGTTTCCATTTATTAAAATCACCTGCTACATATACATGTTGTGCATGTTCATAACCGCCAAGCCTGAAGTTAACGATTTCACCCAGGTTCAGAACAGAATTTTGATTGCCTGCCCTGATCTTATTTTCCGGATCAGTAACTGTACGGCCATCAACCAGAAAGTGGTACTGGTGGATGCCATCATGCAGGTATAGTTTTAGCTCCCATCCATCTGTTACCCGGTTCATGATCAGTTCACCAGCGTTCCATTTATTAAAGCTGCCTGTCACTACTACCCGGTGCGCGCTGCTGTAACCGGGCAATTTAAAATTAAAATTATACCGGTAATAAACGGAGTTAGAACCGCCATAGCCATCATTTTCTTTCAGGTTATTATTAGTATCATGTATCCAATACCCATTAATGATATATTTATAAGCATATACACCTGGTTCTAAACGGACGTCTTTTATCCAGCCGCTATCTGTTTTAAGCATCTGGCCCTGTAAGGTGCTCCAGTTGTTAAAGTTGCCGGATAGGATAATTCTTTTTGCGTCCTGCTTGCCCGGCATAAAAAAACGTGTTAACCCGTTGGCTAATTCACGCACGGTTATGCGGGCAAAGTTATTTGCGCCATACAATACTTCGCCGGGATAACCAGGCCTTGATGTTTGCGGAAGACCAGAGGTAACCTGAAAAGACACGCCATTTTTAGCGCCGATATCAGCCAATGAGCGGTCAATACGCAGCCGGTTTCCCGGTAAAGGCAAAATATTCCACCCCAATTTTTTCAGCGATTGATAGTTGCCTTTTTTGATCAGTTTAATAGCGGGATTTTCTATTCCGGCAGTTTTAAGCAGACTGTCAAGTGTGGCTTCAGGTGCATTCAGATCAAGCAGTAGGATCAAATGATCATTCGCCTTAATCAGGTTATTGGGTTTTTGGGCATACACATTAATATTGATGTTTAACAACAATAACACCCATAAACCGATATACTTTAACCTTCGCATTATTTATCCTCGTAGGTGTAAATGTACATTTCCAATTCTTTTTTTACGAAGTTAATAGTGAAAATGCCACGCGCAAAAAAATCATAACCTAATATAGCATCCATTGTATTGCCATAAGCATACCCCATATGATCAAGCCGGGCAAGCAGTATACGGTTATGTGTAAACAAATAATTGCCTATAACCAGTTTATCAAAAACGGCATAATTGGTGGGGTTTACATGGCCATCAACACCAGTTAAGGCCGACTGGTTTAATACCCGCATTCGCTTAGCTATTTTTTTAAAATTATCATAATCAAGCAAATTACATTCGGCCCCGGTATCAAAAGTAAACCACAGGTTATTATCTTCTATACTTCCTTTAATAAATATTACATCATTTAATAATTTAAACGATGTTTTCATGTCCGGCTTGTTAAATACTCTTTCGTTCTGCGCTATTTCACCTTTTTCATCCAATTTATGGATATAAAGCACGTTGTTAAAAAGGTCGATAGTAATAGCCAGTTTGGCAAACAGGCGTGTACCCAGCAAACCGAGTATTTTAATGCCTTTCCTATTTTCAATACGCGACAGATCGGTAACATCTGCTGTTATCCGGTCATAGTGCAGGTCGAGTATAGAAAAATTGCGAACTACAGTTGAAAAAGCATGTTCAGTCTGCCCATTTATTCCCCCTGATTCCTTGTCGCCGATATGCGGGAAGTTACGGAAATAAGTTTCATTAAGAATAAGGCCGGGAGCACCGGTATCTAATATGAAGTTACCTATCATGGTATCCAGTTGAGCTTCTATAATGATAAGGCTGCCGGTACGTTTTATTGGAACTGTAATTGTTGTAAAATCACCATAGGGATCAGGATCGATGTTGATGATTTTACCGTTATGAATATTCCTTAGGCCCAACCGGTGGGCACATAAAGCTTTTTTACTCCCCCAAAAGGAGAGGAGTAACAGCAGGAGGAAGCCGGCTTTATGCATGTTAAAGATTACTTAATTATTTAGTAGATGATTTATTTAGTAGACGCATTAATTTACTGACTTGTTACAAATAATTTGTTAATTCTAATATGAATGGATAAGCAGGACAGCAAATATGACTATGAATATAGTTGATTTTCACAGCCTTTGGTATGGCAGGTTCAGTTAAAATAGGTTAAACTAAATTTCTGTTTGTGATTTTTCTGCAATCGATTACTTTAACTTATATTTAGCCATTAAACCAATTATAAAATGTATAACCAATTTAAATCTAAAT
>JAQBOY010000300.1 GCA_028287805.1 Mucilaginibacter sp. | reverse complement strand
ACATCTTTATAACCGGTTAACGCACACAATTCAGCTTCATCAGCTTTTAGCGTATGTATATAATGTAAGGCTTCATGTTTATCGGGCCAATCAGTAGGATAAACTTTGCGGTTAATTACTTTGCGTAAGTAGCCCTGTACATCTAAGGAAACCCGTCCTTTGGCGGCCAATGCTTTTATAATATCAAGCGAAATATCATCTGCCAATAATGGTCCTAAGTGAAATATCCGGGCATCTATCTGCTGCAATTGTTCCAGTGTAAAGGCATCAGCTTTTTGAAGTACATTTTGCGTGCGTTTATCTGGATTTTCTCCATAAATGTTTTCAAAATAAACCGTATGCCCGGCTTGTACTTTTACCTGTATTCCCTGATTACGCAATGCTGTTACATAATGCATTTCTGCCGGAGCAAGGGAAGTAACCAGCACATAACTTAAATCCAGGTTGCTTATAGCACAGGAGAAATAATACGCAGTTCCACCAGGCATATGCATCACCGTACCCGGACTGATCACCTTATCAGCAGTAATATGCCCTATGCAACAAATATCAACCATGTATTAGAAAATGATAAATAAAAAAATTCGGGTTAATTAGATAAGCATGTTAACTACCGCTTATTAATGCTTTCTTTTTACGTTGTATATTAACGCTATGTTCTTTAAGAAAATTATAAGTAAAGCTAAAGCCCATATACTGTGCATTGCGGCTGCTGTTGGTGCCATCAAAATAATAATAGCCCTGAACCACCGCCACCGCCACCTTTTCGGATATATTAAAATTAATGCTATTACAAATTTCAGTCATTAAGCCTTGTTTGCCATTAAAAACATATCCGCCACCTAAGCATAATGCCTCTGCAAACCTGCCCTTAGAGAAAATATTTATAGTAGGCCGGAATTCCAGATACCTGGTAGTATCACTGCCTGAACTCAGGGAATTTAACGTGCCTGTAGCCAGGCCTATATCAAAAATACCATAAGTGCGGCCAAACTCAACTGATGGAGAAAACCTTTTCGCAAAACCACCTTTTGCATTTACCAATACATTAGTATTTACAGAAAGATAAAAATAACGTGGTTCCTTATTTTCCTTAGAAGTATCCGATTCAATAACCGTGTCCTTATTCGCAATTTTATTTTGAAGGGCTTTGTTTTGTGCGTGTGGTATAACCGGCTTTGGTGCAGTTTGTGCTCTTGGCACATTTTGAGAAAATGCGTATACCGTGGTAAATAAAAATGACAGTGTAAATAATATCTTCATAGTTTAATATTGATTTGCTGAATTTTAAATAACTATTTAAAAAACAAACTTATACAGGCGCTGCTTCACCTATTTAATGATGAAGACCAGACTGTGATTAAATAAATAAAAAGCTAAAAAGTTTTTATAGATCAATAATTTGCTCCGCAACTCCCTTACCGCTGGTTAATGCAGCTTCAACAGTCCCCATAGCAGTGCCTTCATACAAATATTCTCCGGCAAAAAATATAGTGTTGTGTACTGATTGGTTAAGCAGTTGACGGGATGCAGAAATATTAACCGTATCATAGGCATACGAACCGCGAGTATATGGCTTGTTTGTCCAGTTAACAACAGCAAAGGCAACCAGTTTATCTTTTAGCCACAGTGGGTCCCGACTGAAGATTTTAGCCAGGGATTGCAGGGAAAGCCGTAATATATCTTCTTCTGTAGTATCCTTCTTTTCAAGCGCAGCCGGTCCTCCCAGCCATCCGGTTAATACCGTACTGTGTTCAGGGGCTTGTGTCCACCAGGTAGGGATGGGTTGGTCTGAAAGAATAAACCCCATTGTTTTTAAGCTTTTCCCTGCCAGTTGTTCCGTGTATTGATCTTCCCAAAATATATCGTCAAACTCCATTAGTATTTTAATGATAGCCCCAAAGCCCATTGCTTGTAAAGCTTTGCTTTGTTCTGGTAACGACGGATCAAATGTTACAGCTCCCTTTTCGCCTTCGGCAGCCTTTAATACGCCTAAGGGCATTGCAATTATAACTTGTTCAGCTTCATACATCGTTCCATCGTCAGTAATGGCTTGTACCTTTCCTTGCTGCCATTTTATCAATCTTACCGCCGAATTGAAAACAATAGCACCACCCGCTGCTTTACACTCCTCTTCCAGATAAGCTATCAAGGCACCATAACCATCTTTAATGCGGTACTGGGTACCGTCATCTTCGCTTTGCCATTCTTTACGCAGGGCAAAGGCGCTGGCATTGAGCGGATCGGCAGTATCATAACCCGAAGCAAATTTTTCCACCGAGTTTCGTAATTCCGCATAGGTATTACCGGGAAATTCAAGCTCCAAAAATCATGAATACTGCAATCGTGCTCCAGTTTGTTCAGTTGTTCCATCAGCTTATCCCAGTAGGGTATTACACTACCTTCAGTATTAAATTGTCCGTTTTGATAATGCCACATTTCGCCTCCGGCAGGATAATAGGAAATGCCGGCCTCATTCAATAATTGCAGCGTAACCGGCAGATTGCCATGTACAAACTCGGCTCCCAGTTCTGCGTGTTTAAAAAATAATTCATCGCGCAGCGTATGGATACGGCCGCCGCAACGCCCCAAAGCCTCCAATACGGTTACCTGGTTGCCGGCTTTTGCCAATAAACGAGCAGCCATTAATCCGGCAGCCCCAGCACCTATAATCAATATATTAGCATTTTTCATAATTTATTAATTTGGCTATAACAAATGTAAAGCCATGAGTTCAGTTAATCCCAGGAACTTCTTATATAACAATCACCTTATGACTTCTCCTTTATGCCGTTTACGTATTCATCTCACTTCTTCCTATTTCGATATTTACTGTTAATTTACAAAAGATAATAACAGGACTTCATGAAAATACACCAGCAAATTTTACGGCTAACCGAAAGAAAAAGAGGCTTCCACCTCATCACATCAGAAGTTGTAAATGCATTACCGCAGAT
>JAQBOY010000289.1 GCA_028287805.1 Mucilaginibacter sp. | reverse complement strand
TAACAATACCATTGCAACTTTCTGATTGAACCGCAACCATACGGGGACGTTTACTGCCTATCCACCCTAATTGCTCCATTTCGTCAAAAGCCTTCCAGATACCTATCAGGCCAGTACCGCCTCCGGTAGGGTAAAATATAACATCGGGCAACTGCCAGTTAAATTGCTCGGCAATTTCATAACCCATGGTTTTTTTCCCTTCTAAACGGTAAGGCTCTTTTAAAGTTGACACCTGGAACCAGTTGTTTAACAAAGCGTGTTCATTAACCAGTTTACCACAGTCGCTGATGTTTCCATCTATCTCCACCAGTTCTGCACCATATAACCGGCATTCATCTTTAAAAACCTGTGGGGTTTGCCTTGGCATATATACAATTGCCTTAATGCCTGCACGCGCGGCATAAGCCGCTAACGCCCCTCCGGCATTACCTGCAGTGGGTGTAGCTATAGCTTCAATACCCAGTTCTTTAGCTTTGGATACTGCCGCGCTTATACCCCTTGCTTTAAATGATCCTGTTGGATTACCCGATTCATCTTTCCAAAAAACCTCATTGCCTTCCGCAAATTGTTTCAGGTTTTCTACCGGAATGATAGGCGTAAACCCCTCACCCAGGGTAACTATATTTTTCTCATCTATTACAGGCAAAAACTCCTTATACCGCCACATAGTAGCAGGCCGCCCATGCAAAATAGACTTATTGATACTACTGCTTAAATTATATTGCGCAAATAAGGTAGAACGACAAGTTTCGTTAATACAAACGGTATTAATAACCCCTGCATTATGCAAGGTTCCGCATTCGGGGCATTTTAAATTGATTAATAATGAATCTGTTTCCAATTCGATCTGGTTAGTCGTCATAACTTAATTTTCAGCAAAAATATCACCCACATTCCACGTTGGCCGGGCAGGGTCCTGCGCCACTAAATAGCCTATCAGAAAATTAAGCTCCGAATAGGTTTTTCCGGCATTAAAGTCAAAGATACCATTAATATCATCCTGTGGCTTATGATAATATTTAGCACGCCATGGGGCCACAAGCTCATTCATGTTATTTTTTCCGTCGGCCGTTTTGCTGCCGTATTTGATATGCAGTGCCGGTATACCATTCACTACAAAGCTATACTGATCGCTCCTGGTAAAACGGGCCTGTACCGGTTCAGGGTCATCCTCAACCCCTAAACCTAAATAACCTGCTGCCTCCTCAACCTGTTTAGCCAATGATGAATGCTCAGCACCCAAAGCTGTAACCGATAGTAATGGCGCTATAATAGTAGGCATATCTGTATTTACATCAGCCACCATACTATGAACCGGTACTGTTGGATGTTTGGCAAAATAGCTGGAACCCATATCGCCAAGTTCTTCACCTGTCATCAAAACAAACAGGATGGACCGCTTAGGCTTAACTTTAATGTTTTTATATATGTTAGCAATAGCCAATACACTGGCCACACCGGAAGCATTATCATGCGCACCGTTATAAATAGAATCGCCCTCAACCGGTCTGCCTATACCTAAATGATCTAAATGTGCACTGTGTACCACATATTCATTTTTTAATTTCGGATCAGTACCTGCTACTTTACCAATAACGTTATAGCTGATAACGTTTTGATAAGTAGAAGTATAAGAAACCTTTACACTGGTATTGAGTGGAAATGACTGGGGCTTGCCGGCCTTCAACTGTGGTAATAGGGCTTGCAGATCTTTTCCTGCCTTTTGCAATAGGGAGTTAAATAATCCGTACCCTATAGTGCCGTAAACGTTAATATTGCCATAATAAGTTCTGGATACAACAACGTTCCCTTTATCATCAACAATACTATAAACGCCCCTGCTGCCTCCACTCCCCCGCCTTTGAACTGAGTCTGTTGCACCAACAATAACACCTATCGCGCCATGATCTGAAGCAGCTTTTAATATAGCTGCCGCATTGCGGGTATGAGCAGCAACAGATGAAGAAAATATACCCGGAGAGCCGCTAATGATGACTACAATTTTGCCTTTTACATCCAGCCCTGCATAATCATCATAACCTAACTTTGGCTCACTTGCGCCATATCCTGCAAAAACCAAAGGCGCGCTTACATTAACTTTTGCCTTAACCGGGTTAGGACTGAAACTATAATCCGTACCTGGTTTCAACTCCATGGTTGAGCTATCTATCGTCATCACAGCATCGTTAGAAAATGCTCTGCGAAATTTTACAGTTTGTATCCATGTATTATTTTCGCCGGCAGGTTTAACGTCAAGGTTCTTTAGCCGGCTCACCACATAATCAACTGCCATTTGATATCCTTCGGTTCCCGGAGCACGGCCCTTTAATTTATCATCTGCCAGGTAGGTAATATCGGCTTTGATCTGATCAGCGCTAACCTTGTCCATGGCCTGTTTAACTTCAGGACTTAATTTCACTTGTGAAAACCCCAATTGGGCAACTAACACCAGGGATACTATAAATAATTGCTTGTAAAATTTGATCATCTACTAATATTAATAAACTACACAAGTTGATAAAAAGCCTGCAATTTATTAAATAACGCTTTTAACAGCAAACTTTAGCGACAATGTTACTTATTTTACATTAAGGAGAGATAAGCTTGTGCTTGATGTACTAACCTTACATACATAAAGCACAAGAAATTTTATTTATAATTAATTTAAAACTCCTTTAGTTTTATTATTGACATTTTACAAATTAAATTTAACGTTTGTAAGCGGTTATGTTTACTTTTGTACCGTTTTATCGATTGGTATTCTCATCATGGATCGTCTCAATTATATTAATAGCGGAAACGCCGCCTTTATAGACTCTTTATACGAAGCTTATCAGCAAGATCCCGGCTCGGTTGATTTTGGATGGCAAAAATTTTTTGAAGGATTTGACTTTGGACGGGGCTCAGAGGCACCGGCTGTAAGTGCGGAAACGCCCGAGCACTTTTTAAAAGAAATTAAAGTATTTAACATGATTGACGGCTATCGTGGCCGCGGTCATTTATTTGCAGACACCAACCCTGTACGCGAGCGCAGAAAGTATTTTCCGGGTAAAGAACTGGAAACCTTTGGTTTAAGTGATGCCGATCTGGATACCGTATTTAACGCTGGTGTTGAAGTAGGCTTAGGCCCCGCAAAGCTGCGCGATATTGTGCAGATGGTGGAAGAAACTTATTGCGGAACTATTGGCGCTGAATATAAATATATCCGTAATCCTATAAAGGTAAAATGGTTCCAGGAGCGTATGGAAAGTCAGCGTAACAAGCCATCCTTTTCTATTGAAGAGAAAAAGCTTATGCTGAATAAATTGAACCAGGCAGTGGTTTTTGAAAACTTTTTAGGAACAAAGTTCCTGGGTCAGAAACGCTTCTCACTGGAAGGTGCCGAGGCATTAATACCGGCCCTGAATTCCGTTATTCAAAAAGGAGCAACATTAGGTATACAGGAATATATAATAGGTATGGCACACCGCGGACGTTTGAACGTGCTGGCCAATATCATGGAAAAAACCTACAAAGAGATATTTTCTGAATTTGAAGGCAAAAACTATGATATGGATTCGCCTTTTGGAGGTGACGTAAAATACCACCTGGGTTTTTCTACCGATGTAGAAACCGAAAATGGTAACAAAGTGCATTTGAGCCTTTGCCCTAACCCATCACACCTGGAAGCTGTTGACCCGGTTGTTGAAGGTTTAACACGCTCAAAAATCGACTTTAAATATAACGGCGACTATACCAAAATAGCACCGATACTGATACATGGCGATGCTTCAATAGCGGGTCAGGGTATTGTATATGAAGTTTTACAAATGGAAAAACTGGACGGTTATCGTACAGGCGGTACCATCCATTTGGTAATTAATAACCAGATAGGTTTTACAACTAACTATAAAGATGCCCGTTCAAGTACTTATTGTACAGATGTGGCTAAAGTAGTGCTTTCGCCGGTTTTCCATGTTAATGGTGATGATGTGGAAGCATTAGCTTATGTGATCAATATGGCTATGGAATACCGTCAAACTTTTCATGACGATGTATTTATAGATATTTTATGCTACCGCCGTTACGGCCATAATGAAGCCGATGAGCCTAAATTCACTCAGCCGGTATTGTATAAAGCCATTGAGGGGCATCCCAACCCTCGCGAGGTATATTTACAAAAACTATTGGCGCAGGGTAGTGTTGATGCCGCCCTGGCAAAAGAGATGGAGAAAAATTTCCGCGACCTTTTACAGGAGAAATTAAATGAATCTAAAGCCGAAGATAGGTTTACAGATAGTATACCAATGTTTG
>JAQBOY010000146.1 GCA_028287805.1 Mucilaginibacter sp. | reverse complement strand
GATGGCAAATGGAAATCAGCCAACGGGCCGGTAATGTCGTCTTCATTTTATAATGGTGAAATTTATGATGCCAGGCTAGAACGTACAGGATGGAATTTAAGTGATTACGATGACAGTAAATGGCGATCTGTTGGTATCATTAATGAAGAATATAAAAATTTAGTTGCACCGGTAATCAACGAGATACGCAAACACGAAGTATTTCATCCGCTTAAAGTAATTATTACACCACAAAAAGATACCGTAATTGATTTTGGGCAAAACCTGGTGGGTTGGGTAACACTTAAGGTTAAAGGTAAGCGCGGGCATTTAATTGCACTTAATCATGCAGAAGTTTTAGATAAGAACGGAAACTTTTATACCCTGAATCTGCGATTTGCGAAACAGGAAGTACGGTATATTTTAAAAGATGATAAAGAAGTAACACTTGAGCCTCATTTTACCTATCAGGGTTTCAGGTATTTGAAAATAAGCGGATACCCCGGCAAGTTAGATACTTCGACTATAAGAGCGGTTGCCATGTACTCGGATATTAAGACAACCGGTAGCCTGGTAACCTCAAACCCTATGCTTAACCAATTGCAGCACAATATTCAATGGGGACAAAAAGGCAATTTTTTAGATGTTCCGACAGATTGCCCTCAAAGGAATGAACGCCTGGGTTGGACAGGGGATGCTGAAGTATTTTGCCGTACAGCATCCTACAATATGAATGTAGCCGGGTTTTTTGAAAAATGGATGAAAGACCTTGCTGCAGACCAGCATGAAGACGGAGCCGTACCATGGGTTATCCCGAATATTATGGACAAAACATCAGCGGGGGTAGCAGGGTGGAGCGACGCGGCCACAGTTATTCCATGGAATATATACCTCACCTATGGAGACAAGCGGATATTGGAACAACAGTATCCGAGTATGAAAGCGTGGGTGGATTATATGACCAAACAAAGCCATAATTATTTGTGGAATACCGGATTTCATTTTGGCGACTGGTGTTTTTATAGTCCCAGCCCTACAGATGATTCGGGCAAGGCGGCAGTTACTGATAAGTATTTAATAGCCCAGGCATTTTGGGCCAACTCTACTCAGTTGCTTATTAATGCAGCAAAAGTTTTAGGTAATGATGATGACGTTAAAAAATACACTCAGTTGCTTGATGAGATAAAAAAGGCATTTTATCAGGAATATGTAACCAGGAGCGGACGTGTAGTTTCAAGTACGCAAACTGCTTATGCACTAACACTCGCGTTTGACCTTTTACCCCAAGATCAGCGCGCTCCGTTAGCTGCAAGATTAGTTCAAAATATTAAGGATTATGGCAACCATTTAACCACCGGCTTTTTAGGCACGCCTTATTTATGCCATGTATTGAGTCGTTTTGGTTATGATGATATGGCTTATACTTTGCTTTTACAGAATACTTATCCTTCGTGGCTTTATCCTGTAACCAGGGGCGCTACTACTATATGGGAACGCTGGGACGGCATAAAATCAAATGGGGATATGCAGGACCCAAGCATGAATTCATTTAACCATTACTCCTACGGCGCTATAGGCGATTGGATGTACCGTGTAATGGCAGGTTTAAATACAGATGAAACAACTAATACGGGATACAAACATATCATAATCGCACCTCATATTGGCGGTAAGTTAACTATGGTAAATGCCCAATTAGAAACATTGTACGGAACTGTACAATCTAAATGGCAGGTGAAGGATAACCAGTTTGCAATTGATGTTGTTATTCCGCCAAATACATTAGCGGATATCATTTTACCAAAAGCCGCGGATACCGAAGTAAATGATAATGCAGGGCCGATTAATATAGCTAAAACCTTAAAAAGTATACATAAAGAAGGGAAGGATACAAAAATTACGGTAGGATCAGGTACTTATCATTTTCAATATACTTATGCTAATTAAAGTTTATACGACTACCCATATATGATAAACAGAATAAAAATGATGTTAATGTTATGCATTACATGTAGTGCTATAAAGGCACAAACATTTAACATTAAAGATTACGGCGCTAACGGGAACGGCCTTGTTTTAAATACACCATCCATCCAAAAAACTATTGATGACGCTAATGCAAAAGGAGGAGGGACGGTTATAATTCCTGAAGGTGTTTTTTTAACCGGAACTATTCGGCTTAAAAGTAATGTTCAGCTTTATTTAGCTAAAGGAGCAGTTCTGCTGGGAAGCACTAATTTATCAGACTATGAAAAAAATGAAAGATGGTATGCCCTTATACTGGCATATGACCAGCAGCACATAGCTATAACAGGAGAAGGCACGATTAACGGACAAGGTAAAGATCTGGCTAAAAATGTATTGAGACTGGTGAAAAACGATGCCATTAAAGATTCGCTTAAACTTAACCGGCCGAATGAATCATTACGGCCGCAATTGATTGAGTTTATAGGGTGCACAGGAGTTAAAATACAAGGTGTTAATTTAAAAAATTCATCATGCTGGGTTGAAACTTATGATCACTGCAATGATATGGTGATTGATAGTATCCATGTAGAAAGTACCGCTTATTGGAACAATGACGGAATGGATATAGTGGATTGCAAAAATGTTAAAGTAATTAACTGTGATATCAATGCTGCTGATGATGGCATCTGTTTAAAATCAAGTGATCCGAAATCGGCTTGCGAAAATATTGATATCAGCAATTGCAGAGTACGGTCAAGCGCAAGTGGGGTTAAATTTGGTACCGCTTCAGTAGGCGGTTTTAAAAATATCCGTATCCATCATATTTATGTTTATAATACCTACAGAACAGCAATTTCATTGGAGATAGTTGATGGCGGAATAATGGAAAATGTAGATATAAACGATGTAATCGCAAAAAATACAGGAGGTGCCATATTTATTCGCCTTGGGCATCGGAAAAAAGATGTGCCTCCTGGTATTATACGCCATATACATATAAAAGATGTAACTGTTGAAGTGCCAAAAGGCAAACCTGATACCGGTTATGATATAGCCGGACCGCCGGAAGAAGATATTTATCCGCATAATTTATTACCTACAGAAATAGTAGGTTTACCCGGGTACCCCGTACAAGATGTCACTCTCGAAAACATTACCGTAACCTATGCAGGTGGCGCCGATAAAAAACATGCTTTTGTATCAATTGATTCATTAGCCACTATACCTGAACGGGAAGGAGAATACCCCGAATACAGCATGTTTGGCGAATTGCCTTCCTGGGGAATTTACGCCCGCCATGCAGAGGGGTTACATTTTAAAAACATAACCCTCAAATATATAGAAATGGATTTTAGACCGGCTGTAGTTATAAATGATGTAAGCGGGTTAAATATGTATGGCCTAAATATCCCAACTGCAAATGGATCGCCCGTTATAGTTTTAAAAGATGTGAATAAGCAAATAATTAAAAATGTAAGTACACCATTTGGCAATAAACAAGCTATTCTTAATTATACCAATTATGCCTCCTCTTTAAAATAAACCTTGTAATAATTCATGTGCTTATCATCATCAAAGCCCTTTTCAATCAACTCCTTATCGCCATGAATGTAAATATGAAAGTTTTTATCCAGCTTTAATACACTTTTATAAACCCTGGCTTGCTTTTTAACGGCATTGGTCGAAATTTCGAAACTGTCACCAATAGGTGTTTCAAATTCATCCTCATATTGCTGTTTGTAGGTTTTAAAGGATTCAATGGCTTTGGGATTGCCTATTACCTCATCAGCAAACTCATCCATCTCAAAAGTTTCCTTCTCCTTAAAATATTTCATGGAACGGTTCAGCAGGTCAATTTTATCCGCTTTGCTCATCTCAAATTCATCATCCAGCTTTTGAGTAACGAAGTTTTTATAAATGCTTAACGTGTTATTGGTTTGGTTAAAGTTATCATTACGGATCTTCAACTGTAAAAATTCATCCTTCCAATAAACCGCGGCATCCTGGCTGCGGTTGGTATTGTCTATCACCACTACTTTATAGCCATTTTCTTTTTCAATATTAAATATCAAACAACCTTTATCCAGTTTATTAATATTGATTGCATTTTCTTCGTAATCCATTTGGAAACCACCTTTGTCCGGGTAAACCTTTAAGTAGGTTTCCTTGTTTTCAGATTTGAAAATACCTATGGCATCTAATGGATTTCCCTCTATTTGTACCTTATTAAAATAAGCTATATAAAGTTCCCCCGCTTTTATTTTAGGGTGATTAGATACTTTGTATAAGTATTTAGCGATCTGCTCGGATACCTCATGAAATTTATCCTTGTCTTCAAATAATTGCGTAGCAAAATGATGTATTTCATTTAAATTCAACTCACCGCTGCTATGCATTAAATGGTATACTTCGTTGGTTTTTTCAAATGGCGTTAAAAAGTATTGCATCAGCAATTTTGAGATCAGTTCATCCTTTAGCGTTAGCGGCTGTTCGGATAGGGCGTACATTTCATTTTGCGACGAGTTGCCGACGTGATGCACAGAAATACTATCGAGTGAAGCTTCAAAAAAAGTTACCATAATCAGGGCGCAAATACGGAATTTTTTTTGAGTTCTGGCTCGGCATCCGTAATTTGTAAATCTTTTGGTTTTTTTATATCATCCATCAGTAATTTTATTGGGCCAATTACTGTATTTTAGATAAATTTCAAAAGCGCAATTTATTAATCCGAAATAAATGGTTAGCTTTGCCCGGCAAATAATAACTCCAATATAATTATTTGCTATGCAGTCAGACCCATCAAAATTTGTTGCCGAAGGTTTAACCTACGATGACGTTTTACTAATCCCCGCTTATTCAGAAGTATTACCGCGCGAAGTGGACACCAGTTCTTTTTTAACTAAAAAGATCAAACTGAACATTCCTCTGGTTTCCGCGGCTATGGATACCGTTACCGAAGCCCAAATGGCTATTGCCATAGCGCAGGCAGGTGGATTAGGTATGTTGCATAAAAACATGAGCATACAACGCCAGGCGGATGAAGTGCGCAAAGTTAAACGCTCAGAAAGCGGTATGATACAGGACCCGGTTACCCTACATGAAAGCGCCGTAGTAGCTGATGCTGTTAAAATAATGAAGGAGTTTAAAATTGGCGGCATACCTGTTATTGATAAGGAAGGAAAGCTAAAAGGCATTATTACCAACCGCGATCTTCGTTTCCAAAAAATAATGAGCAAACCTGTACAGGAAGTAATGACCAAAGAGGGGCTGATAACTGCTCCAAAAGGAACTACACTTACACAAGCTGAGGAAATATTACAAAGCCATAAAATTGAAAAACTGCCTGTTGTTGATGGAAGCGGTGTATTAATTGGCCTGATCACTTTCAAAGACATTCAGAAATTTAAAAACTTCCCGGCAGCCTGTAAAGACGAATTGGGCCGTTTGCGCGTTGGTGCAGCCGTAGGTGTTACACCGGATACCATGGATAGGGTAGATGCGCTGGTAAAGGCTGGTGTTGATGTAATTGCCATTGATACGGCTCATGGTCATTCCATACACGTTATTAATAAAGTAAAAGAAGTTAAAGCTCAATACCCCGACCTGCAGGTTATTGCCGGCAACGTAGCTACCGGCGAGGCAGCATTAGCCTTAGCTAATGCCGGTGCCGATGGTGTAAAGGTAGGTATAGGCCCGGGCTCTATTTGCACTACACGCATTATTGCAGGGGTAGGTGTACCCCAGTTATATGCTGTTTATGAGTGCGCCAAGGCATTAAGAGGTACAGGTGTTCCGGTTATTGCTGATGGTGGTATTAAGCATACAGGTGACATTGCAAAGGCTATTGCCGCGGGTGCAGGCACCATAATGGCTGGTTCATTATTTGCCGGAGTAGAAGAATCGCCGGGCGAAAGTATTATTTATGAAGGCCGCAGGTTTAAATCATACCGTGGAATGGGTTCTATTGAAGCTATGGAGCAGGGGTCAAAGGATCGTTATTTCCAGGATGTAGAGGACGATATTAAAAAA
>JAQBOY010000270.1 GCA_028287805.1 Mucilaginibacter sp. | reverse complement strand
TTTCCAAATTTTTCCGGATCGCCGTATACATCCAGTATATCATCCTGTAACTGAAAAGCTATGCCCAAATGCTCGCCAAAATCGCATAGTAATTCAGCATCCTTTAACTCAGCACCGCCAATTAACGCGCCTATTTTTAAGGCCCCGCCTAATACAACAGCAGTTTTTAAGCGAATCATATTGATATATTCGTTAATGGCTACATTATTGCGCTGCTCAAACTCCATATCTATCTGCTGGCCTTCGCATACGCCAACAGCTGTATTATTAAATATATCCAGTATCGGGCGTAATAAACGGTTATCTACCTGCATCATTAGCTTATAGCCCTCTATCAGCATTACATCGCCTGATAGTATGGCCACATTCTGGTTCCAGCGTTCATGCACAGTAGTTCTGCCACGCCGCAATGGCGCATTATCCATAATATCATCATGCATCAGGGTAAAGTTGTGAAAAACTTCAATAGCCAATGCCGGTGATAAGGCATCATCTATATTACCCCCAAACAAATCACAAGCCATTAAAAGTAAGGCAGGGCGCATCCTTTTACCGCCGATGGATAGGATATAGCTTATCGGCTCATATAATTCCGCAGGATGAACAGGAAAGCTTAGTTTGGTAACCGCCTCGCCTATTAATTCCTGTAACTCTTCCAGTTTCTTCATTTTTTATTTTATGGGTTGAGATGTTGTTGGAGAAGTTGTAAGGGTTGTAGATGTTGGAGAATTTGTAATTGTAACTTTTATAACCCCTAAAACTTTTAACAACAATTCACTAATCCTGTACTAACGAAAAATCAATTTGCTTTTTAGTCAGGTCCACATTTTTAACTTTTATTTGTACTTCATCACCAAGCTGGTAAGTCTTCTTTTTACGCTGGCCAATTATCGCGTAATTTTTTTCGTCTAAAGTATAAAAATCATCTGTAATATCACGTAAGCGTATCATTCCCTCACATTTATTTTCAATGATCTCTACATACATTCCCCATTCTGTTACGCCCGAAATTACACCGCTGTAAATACTGCCAACCTGGTCTTTTAAAAATTCAGCCTGTTTGTATTTTATGGATGAGCGCTCTGCATCAGCAGCTTTCTTCTCCATTTGCGAGCTATGTTCACAAAGTTTTTCATAGTGCTCTGCACTAACAGACTGGCCACCATTTAAATAGTGAAACAACAAACGATGAACCATAACATCGGGATAACGGCGGATAGGAGATGTGAAATGGGTATAGTGGTCAAAAGCCAAACCATAATGGCTGCTGCTCTTGGTAGTATAAATTGCTTTAGCCATTGATCGTATAGCTAAATGCGTTAAAACATTTTGCTCTTTTTTGCCCTCTATATCTTCCATTAAATAGTTAAGGGATTTGGCTGTTTCTTTATCTGATTTTGTATTGATCTTATAACCAAACTTAGCTGCAAACTGGGCGAAATTAGCCAGTGATTCGGGTTTAGGCGAGTCATGCACACGGTAAACAAAAGTATATTTGTGTTTGCCCTTGCCTTTTTTACTTACAAATTCGGCAACCTTACGATTAGCCAACAGCATAAAATCTTCAATTAGTTTATGGGCATCCTTACGTTCTTTAACATAAACACCTGTAGGTTTTCCCGTTTCATCCAATTTAAATTTAACTTCGGTAGTTTCAAAACTGATGGCGCCATTTTTAAATTTACGCTCCCGCAGTTTATAAGCAAGTTCGTTTAGCTTTAATATTTCCTTATCGTGGTCGCCGGTTTTATTTTCAATTACTTCCTGTACTTCTTCATAGGTAAAGCGCCTGTCAGAGTGTATAATGGTTTTACCATACCACTCATTCAATATTTGTGCATCTTCATTCAGTTCAAAAACAGCAGAAAAGCAAAGCTTATCCTCTTTAGGGCGTAAGGAACATAAGCCGTTCGATAATCGCTCGGGCAGCATGGGTATTACCCGGTCAACAAGGTAAACAGATGTGCCGCGTTCAAATGCTTCTTTATCTAAAGCCAAATCGGGAATGATGTAATGTGAAACATCAGCAATGTGAACACCAACTTCATAGTTTCCGTTATCCATTATTTTAAAAGATAAGGCATCATCAAAATCTTTGGCATCGAAAGGATCAATGGTAAAGGTGGTAATGTTTCTGAAATCCCGCCTTTGGGCAATTTCCTGCGGAGTTATGGTATCTGGTATTGCTTCTGCATCATGTTCAACTTCGCGGGGGAAAGACAATGGGAAGCCATATTCAGCAAGTATGGCATTCATCTCGGTATCATTCTCGCCCTGTGCCCCTAAAACATGTTTAATACGGCCTAAAGGATTTTTCGCGCCGGCCGGCCAATCGGTAATTTCTGCAATTGCTTTTATTCCGTTTTTAGCTCCATGTAATTCGCTGATTGGAATAAAAATATCATGCATCATTTTACGGTCATCCGGTATAAAAAAAGCAAAGCGTTCAGATATTTTAACAATACCGGTAAACTCTGTTTTATTCCGTTGTAAAATTTCAATTACTTCGCCCTCTTTATGCCGGCCTCTGCTTTTTGCATAAACGTATACTTTTACACGATCGCCGTTTAAGGCATTACGCAATTTACGTGGCGCTACAAATATGTCGCTTTCCGCTTCGTCATCAGTAACAATAAAGGCCGATCCGTCATTGGTCAGGTCTACTTTACCTTCAATAAATGTTTTTAATTCAAGCAATTGAAATTTACCGGGAGAAATCTCCTTTAGTGTTTGTTTAAAAGCTTCTTCTTTTAAAATATCAAGTATTGTATATTTTGCTTCCGGGTCGCGAATATTCAGTTTTGCCGAAACCTGTTTATAATTTAAGGGGGTATTTCCGTTTTGTTCAAACACATCAAGTACCATCTGAGTAAGCACCTGGTCAATTGTGGAACTGTTTTTCTTTTTAGACATAGAAAGATGTATTTATGCGAAGATACGGAAAAGTTAAATGTGCTGGTTTTTGAATACTATTTGGGACGGCAAATTGATTAATGCATGACATAGATGGTGTAAATAATACTAAAAAAATATTATTTACACCATACATTACCGCCCTGGCAGATGTTAAAGAAAGTTTAATCCTTTTTAATTTCTTCTGTAGCCGGTTTATTGCCGGTAAAGTTTTCAGGTAAAATAACATGAACATCGCGTTGCGGAAATGGTATTTCGATACCTTCTTTATTAAATAGCATATAAATATCTGACATAACATGGCTCTTGAGCTGAAGCCATGTATTAATATCAGACGCCCAGAATAATACCCTGAAATCTACGGTGCTTTCGTTCAGGTTATGTAATAAAATCACCGGTTCAGGATCAGCCATAATATCATCTCGCTTAGTTAAAATATTGGTTAGTAGGTTTTTAACCTTTTCAATATCCGAACCATAGGCTACGCCGATTATTATTTCAACCCGGCGATTACTATTACTTAATGTCCAGTTAATTAAGTGATGTGATATGAGGTCGCCGTTTGGAATAATTACTTCAGCACCATCCCCTGTAACTAATTTGCTGGCACGTATGCCTATTTCTTTAATAGTGCCCGAGCGGTTGTCCACCTCAATAATATCACCAATTTGAATAGGTTTTTCAAAAGCAAGTATCAAGCCCGATACGAGGTTGTTTACTATGTTTTGTAAGCCGAAGCCAATACCGATACCAAAAGCACTGATAATAATGGTTAATTTTTCAAGAGGAAAGCCTGAAGCTGCAACAGCCAGCAGAAAGCCTGCCGAAAAAACGCCCATCCTTATCAACAATGTAGAGGTGCGGTTTTTCTTTTTTAATACAGAAAGATCAGTAGTACGTTGAGCAGAAATATCATAAAAGTAACTTACTATTCTTGATATTACGGATGAGATCCATATAACGGCAATAAAAATAACAAAGCCACCAAAAGTAAATGAAGCGCCGGCTACTGTACGCGGCTGATTTAAAATATCACTTATATAATCAGTAATAAAATCATCTATATTTAAGTTCTGTAACAGAAAAAATAACCATAGCAGCGCTGCAAGCGTGCTTAATATTTTTCTGAATTTTTTTTGCAGCAGGTTGTAATCTATCCAGTGAATGAAACTGTTTCCGTTATTTTTAGTCTGAAATTGTAAAAACAATCCCTGTATTATTATTTGAACCACAAAGAAGAGGCTCAGCAATAGCCAAAAATTATAAATAGCAGTTATACCTATTATTTTAGCCAGGCTAAACCTGCCTGTTATATTAAGTAATAAGGATAAAAACTGCATAACAATAAACACTTTTAATACCAACTGAGTATGCGGCAGTTCATCGTCAGGTTTTTCTTTTGTTTTTTTGAAATATACTAAGCCTATTATAATAGCGGCAATGCTAAAAAGGAAAATTACATCCCTGTCAACATTGGTTACTTCTATTAATAAATTACTTACGCTGTAAAGCACCGTAAGCCAAAATAATTGATGAAGTGAATTGAACAGGGTTTTTGAAAAGAATTTTTTAATGAAGATTAGAACAAAAACAAGGGATAATAAAAAAAGGGATTCTAAAAATAATACAGGAGGATGGTCATAAAAGTAGGGAACGATAGCTACTACGACTAATAATGCGGATAAAACAGGCTGCTTGTAAACATAATTTACCTGGTCAAGTATAATTTCCGGATGCTCATTGTCTATCTGTGCTTTTGCACGATTAAATAATAACCAGGTAAAAACAATGATTAGAAATACGAATCCTGCAAAATGCGTTAAAGTTTCTTTCTTTAAAAAATAATAAAGTTGGGTATTATTAAGCTTAATAGTGGCATTAAAAGCAGATTTAAAATCATGGTATTGAGGATCAATATTCCATATCCAATCAAATTCCCCTGATAAAGACCTGACGGCAAATCTTCTTATTTTACTATCCATATGATCGGTTTCATCCAATAAAGTGGTATAATAGGTGGCCACACTATCCTGCAGAAGGTTAACTTTTAACAAATTGCTACGATTGGCAGAATCTGTTTTACGCCATAACCTAACGGTTGCTTTTCGCTTGTTAAAAAAGGTGTTTTTTAATAAACTATCAGAAGGGGCGGCTTTTAATAAAGTATCTTTAGAAAACCGTATCAATTCGCTTTGATTTTGAATCAGTTTTTTGTTAACATCATCCAGGTCTGATTGCCAGCCTTCCAGCCTCGTCTGTATATGATCTAAATTATCCCTTAAAACAAATAAATATCTTAAAGTGCTTGATTTTTGGGTATTAGCCATCGCTTTAATTCTATTTATCCATCTTGCTACAGCGGGTAATTGCTGACTAATATCAGCTGTATCCAAGCCTCCCGAAAGATTATTATTTACCTGGTTAAATGTAGCGTTATATTGCTCGAGCTTTTGTAGCAGCTTGTTTATCGAAGTATCAGATTTGTTGAATACCTGCAGCAATGAATCGCGGGCATGCATTTCTTTTCTTTGGCGATCTCTTAAACTTACTGGTTTTTTCTTTTTATCCTGTGCAATGCCATTATGCACAAAAAGGGCAAGTACAATTATGATTAACCAGGTAATTTTAACTATTCTTTGCATTTATGGGGTTTAAAATAATTATCATTCCGGGTTCATCGCCCAAAATGCTATGCTGTTTTTATTTTATAAATTCACTATTCACCACTATACATTCACAATAAGGCTTTCTACCGCCAGCCTGTAGGAATCAAGCCCAAAACCCGCAATTACTCCTTTACAGTTACGTGCCAGCATAGATGTATGCCTGAATTCTTCGCGCTTATATACATTTGATATATGTACTTCAACTACAGGGGTATTAATGCCTGCAATGGCGTCAGCAATAGCTACCGATGTATGAGTATAAGCGCCGGCGTTTAATATAATACCATCATAACTAAAACCAATTTCATGCAGTTTATTAATAATTTCGCCCTCCACATTGCTTTGAAAATAGTGAATGGTAAGGTTTGAATATAGAATGCGCAGTTCATCTAAATACTTATCAAACCCGGTATCACCATAAATTGATTTCTCGCGTATACCCAGTAAGTTTAAATTTGGGCCATTAATAATTTGTATATTCATTTGTTCAAACTTAGCTATAAATCATTAAAATTAAAATCAATTGGATTGGAGATCGGCAATAAAAGGGTTTCAGGCCTATCTTAAACTGGAGAAATCTCTATCAGCTAACTCCATTGAGGCATATAGCCGCGATATAGAAAAGCTATACCAATTTGCCGGGGCTCAAACCGTGGTCATAAATCCGGAACAAATTACACTTTCAGATTTAAGGCAGTTTATCAACTGGGTAAATGAACTGGGTATGATACCCTCGTCACAGGCGCGAATATTATCGGGCATCAAATCCTTTTATAAATATTTATTGATGGAGGACATCATAAAAAATGATCCGTCAGAATTGTTGGAATCGCCAAAAATACAACGTAAACTGCCCGATACTTTAAGTTATCATGATATTAATAAACTGATAGAAGCAATTGATTTATCAAAACCGGAGGGGCCGCGCAATAAAGCTATACTGGAAGTTTTATATGGCTGTGGCCTTCGGGTGTCAGAATTAACGGAACTTAAACTCTCCAACCTTTACCTGGATATTGAATTTATTAAAGTAGTGGGTAAAGGTAGTAAAGAGCGACTGGTGCCTATTGGCGGCTCGGCTATCAAAGCCTTAAAAATATGGACCGAACAGGTAAGGGTACATCAACCTATAAAAAAGGGTGAGGAGGATATGGTGTTTTTAAACCGGCGGGGTAGCAGGTTAAGCCGGGTCTTTGTTTTTATGATGATAAAGGACCTTGTTCAATTAACCGGATTAAATAAAAAAATTAGTCCCCATACCTTCAGGCATTCATTTGCTACGCACTTGGTAGAGGGCGGGGCTGATTTACGCGCCGTACAGGAAATGCTGGGCCATGAAAGCATTACCACAACCGAAATTTATACCCATTTGGATAGAGAATATCTTAAAGGTACAATCATTCAGTTTCATCCCAGAAATTGAACCCGCACAATCTTAAGTCCGCAGCCCTGTGTACTTATAATCAAATATTAATTAATAATAAAAAAACAATCATTTATAGAAAGGTGTTTTATTGACATTGGAGGCAGCAGATGTTTTTAAGGGTTTTAAAAAGCCAAATTAAAACAAGGAATAGCGGAGCTTATGACTAACTGCATGTAAAAAGTATAATAAAACAGGTATTAAATGGAAAATAGCGCATTTGTAAAAAGCCAGCAAGTAATTACTCCGGCAGGCGTGGGTGAAATAATAGAAATTATAGGTGATAAAGTAAAGGTTAAAATAGAATCAGGAGAGATAAAGGTATTTAAAGAGGAAGAAATAGAGGATAATTCCAGTGCCGGTTGAAGTGATCATTAACAGGCTCATATTTTAATGATCGGATAGAAGTAATCATCAATAATTTATTAACTCAAATAATCAATATGTCATATATCAATAATGAAATAGGGATAGCCCATAATCAGGATCAGTTATTTATTAATTCGAATGTTCCCACAGAAGATGAACCGGAAAATAGTGATTTAGTTGATGAAGAGGATTTTGATGAGCTTGTGGAAAATGAAAACGATTTAAATGAGATACGGGTAAATGATGATCTGCAGGAGCCAGATCCTGAAGAACACAACCTGATTGATAATAACAAGGCTGAGGATGATAACATACAAGACGAACCGGAATAACAGGGTTTGTACTAAAATATTAAAACTTTTAATATAAGGTTATGGGAAAAGATAAAAATGGCGGATATATTCCGCCAAAGGGAAAACCTTCAGGAAACGGAAGAGAAACACATCAATTAAAAGATGCGTTTGCAGTTAATGATCCGGAAACAGAAAACGAAATAGCAGCAAAATATACCAAGGATGGTACAGATGAAGTTGCAGACGGAATTCACGTACGCCACATGAACCGGAATGTGCATAAAGGGGAAGATCTTGAAGAAAATAACAACAGCAACAATGACTAATATCATATCAAAGGAAGAATTTACAACCTTAATTAATCACCATAGCAGCAACTGTATTTCCATTTATTTGCCGGCACATCGCGCCGGTGTTGAGGTAAATGAAAAACAGGATGCAATAGTTTTTAAAAATTTGCTGCAGGCTGTTAATAATGCCCTGCAAAATAAAGGGTATGATTCAATAACTATTGGAAATCTTTTAAAACCGGGATTTGAGCTTTATAACAACGAAGTTTTTTGGAATAATCAATTAGATGGCCTTGCAGTTTTTATAGCTGATGACTTTTTTAAAACAGTAAAATTACCTTTTATAGTTAAAGAAGAATTTTATGTAAATAGTTCATTCCTGGTAAGCCCGCTGCTACCTGCAATAACTAATAATGAAGAGTTTTACCTGTTGGTACTAAGCAAGCACGATGCTAAATTTTACCAGGGTAATGCTTTTGGCCTGCAATATATGGAGGTGGAAGGCCTTCCTAACGGTATAGAAGATGTTGTACATTTTGAGGAGAAAGAAGGCAAACAATTACACAGGCGCGGTAGTGGAAATGCCAGTGAAAGCGGGGCAAGTCTTCATGGACATGAAAGTCAATTAGATGATAAGGTCAACCTGACCTTATACTTTCAGGAGGTTGACAGAACACTGTTTGCTGAAGTATTACATGATAAGCATATTCCATTATTATTAGCCGGTGTTGAGTACCTGATACCTGTTTATAAAGGTATTTCCAGATACAGATTCATTGTTGATGAAGCTATTTTAGGTAATCATGAGCATGAAAATGCAAACACTTTGTTTCCAAAGGCACATGAAATAATAGCGCCGTATTTTGTTCAGCGCATGAATAAGGCTTTAGAAAATTACTATAATCAAATAGCAACGCCGCTTACCTCGTCAATGCCCGAAAAAGTGATCCCGGCCAGTCATTATGCCCAGGTAGCTGATCTGTTTATTTGCAGGAATGAACATATTTGGGGGAAATTTGATGAAATGGATAACAAACTGGAGATCCATCCGCAAAAACAGGAAGACGATGATTGTTTATTAAATGAAGCAGCTATAAAATCTTTCGCAAACGGAGGAGATGTATACCTGCTGGATAAAGATAAAATGCCTAAACACAGTACAATAGCTGCTTATCTGAGATTCTAATAAATAAGAAATATAATAAAACAGAAAATGATCAATTGAAGGAGCGGGTTAATTGCTGACTTACCTTTTATATAGCTCTGCAAAATTACCATGTTTTGCAGGGTTATTATATTGTCAGGAAAAACATAAAAACTCAATAATCAGTTTTAAATGTTATAGGCATACGTTTTCTTAATTTCTTTCAAAACAAAGGCGCTGTTCAATATACCGATATTGTTGATCTTGGATAGTTTATAACGAATAAAATCATGATATTCATCAATGCTGCCTACATTGATCTTCAACAAAAAATCAATTTGGCCGGCAATATGATAGCATTCCTGTACTTCATCCAGCTTTAATATCTCTTCTTCAAATTTATCTATATATTCTTCGTGGTAACGCATAGATACCTGGCAGTAGCTGGTAAAAGGTTTATTGATCATGTATTTATTTAATACCGCCACATATTCCTTAATAAAACCAAGACTTTCCAAGCGTTTAATCCGTTCATAAACAGGAGAGATGGTTAGGTTCAATTTAGAAGCTAATTCTTTGGTAGTTATCTTGGCATTTCTTTGTAATTCGCGTAAAATGCTTTTATCAATTTCATCAATAGCGTCCATGAGGTAAAATTTTCTGATTATTTAGTTTATTACGATGATATTAAGTTTTTTTTTATAAAAATAAGAGTTTTCAAAGAAAAATTTACCAATGTAATTTACTTGAGTAAATAAAAATTCTTTATTGTGTAATTTTGGTGGGAATATAATTTAACGATTTTTCATGAAATTGAATGCAGATTACCAGGAACGCTTTGAACAGCGCCATATCGCGCCTAACGCTGCTGCAACGGCAGAAATGCTAAAAACATTAGGGGTAAGCAGCTTAGAAGAATTAATTGATCAAACTATACCGGCAAAGATCAGGCTTAAACAACCGCTTCAGTTACCGGCGGCGAAAAGTGAGTTTGATTATTTAAATACCTTAAAGCAAACCGCTTCAAAAAATAAAGTTTATAAAAATTATATAGGCCAGGGTTATTACGATGTAATTGTACCCGGCGTAATACAAAGAAATATTTTAGAAAACCCCGGATGGTACACCCAATATACCCCATACCAGGCTGAGATTGCGCAGGGCCGTTTACAGGCATTGCTCAATTTCCAGACGATGGTTATTGACCTTACCGGTATGGAAATAGCCAATGCCTCACTTTTAGACGAAGGTACTGCTGCTGCCGAGGCAATGTTTATGCAATACAGCTTGCGTAAAAATCAAAACGCTAAGGTTTATTTTGTATCACAGGAATTATTTCCTCAAACTATTGATATTTTAAAAACCCGTGCCCAGCCTTATGGTATTGAGTTAAAAATAGGCGACCATCAATCTGTTGAATTAACAGAAGATATGTTTGGCGCTATTATTCAGTATCCTGCCGGTAATGGTGAGGTTTATGATTATAAAGAATTTGCTGCCAAAGCGCATGAAAAGAACATTAAGCTAACGGTAGTTGCTGATATTATGAGCCTGGTGCTGTTAACGCCCCCCGGCGAATGGGGTGCGGATGTGGTAGTGGGCAATACCCAACGTTTTGGTGTGCCTATGGGCTTTGGTGGCCCGCATGCTGCATTTTTTGCAACTAAAGAAGAATATAAACGTTCTATCCCCGGTCGTATTATTGGTGTAACTATTGATAGTGCGGGTAACTATGCGTTACGTATGGCGCTGCAAACCCGCGAGCAGCATATCCGCAGGGATAAAGCTACCTCCAATATTTGTACTGCCCAGGCGCTGTTGGCCATTATGGCTGG
>JAQBOY010000206.1 GCA_028287805.1 Mucilaginibacter sp. | reverse complement strand
CCCGCGACTGGCTGTTTGCTATTTTATTGATAGGTTACTACCTGTTAATGGTATTTGTACCTGTTCCGGATACAGGGCATGCAAGTTTAGAGCCTGCAACTAATATGGGCGCATGGTTAGACCGCCTTGTATTTTCAACCAACCACCTTTGGAGCGAATCGCACACCTGGGACCCCGAAGGATTATTGGGTACTTTACCCGCCATTGTTACCGGGCTTTTTGGCATCAGGGTGGGCAGTTGGCTAAAGCGGAAGGACCGGGACGACAGTGTTAAAGTAAGCTGGATGCTTACTTATGGCGTAATAGCTATAGTAGTCGGGTTAATATGGGATATGTTTTTCCCAATTAATAAAGCCTTATGGACAAGCTCTTTTGTATTATACACCGGCGGATGGGCAACGTCAGCACTCGCTATTTGCTATTGGTTGATAGATGTGCAGGGCTATAAAAGGTTTACCAAGCCATTTGTAGCTTTTGGAGCAAATGCCATTACTGCCTACATCTTATCCAGTTATATCCCTCATTATTTAAATAAGATAAAACCTGGCGGTTCATCCATATACCAATTGCTATTTGCACCTCATTTCTCACCGTTTAACGCCTCAGTAGCCAGTGCTGTTTTACTGGTATTGATTATTTGGGTAATTATGTGGATATTGTATAGCCGGAAGATCATTATAAAAGTATAAGCGGTACTGAATCAATAATTCTGCTAATTCTAAAATTTAGTGAATCCTGATTCGGACAAATGCCAATTTCAAACATCATTAAACAATTTTAACTACTCATTTCGTTTTTGCATCTTAGCATAATATTCCTTAATTAAATTATGAATTTTAAGAAGACCATTTTTGCAGGAGCTTTAGTTTTATTGATTACCGTAAGCGGAGCTATTGCACAAATTAAAAGAAAACCTGCCCCATCTAATAAAAGCAAGCCTGTAGCCCAGGCTCAACAAATAAAACCAGCCGCATTACCGGTTGATCCTAATGTTATTATCGGAAAATTAGCTAACGGATTAACCTATTATATCCGCAGCAACAGTTTTCCTAAGAACAAGGCAGGACTGTTCCTGATAAATAAAGCGGGATCTATATTGGAAACCGATGCGCAACAAGGTATGGCGCATCTTACCCAACGCCTGGCTTTTGATGGCACACGTGATTTTACTAAAGATCAACTGGAAAGTTTTTTAAAAAGGCCGGGAGTAAAATATAATCCCGATGCTTATGCCAATACTTCATATGATGAAACGGTTTTTCAATTGAACTTACCAACAGATACTGCTAAAATATTTGAAACGGGGTTTAAGGTATTAGCCAATTGGGCAGGGTATGTTAAATTTGATGCTGCAGATGTTGAGAAGGAAAAGAATATTGCATTAGAAGAAGTACGAGGGAATGCAAAAAACCAGCAAGGGCGTATAGAACAGCAAACTATGCCGGCTTTAGTAGGTAATTCAAAATATGCCCAGCGGTTACCTGCCGGTAAAGAGGATATAATAAAAACGTTTAATAATGCCGCTGTTAAGAGCTTTTATCATGATTGGTACCGTCCTGATCTGCAAGCGGTAATAATAGTTGGCGATTTTGATGCCAAACATGTGGAGCAGTTAGTAAAAGAGAATTTTTCGTCATTAAAAAATCCTGCACCAGAAAAACCATTTTCCAAATTTTCCTCACCGGTAGTTCCGGGTACTGTTGTAAAATTAGTAACCGATAAAGACCTGAATTATACGGCAGTTCAAATAGTGTCAAAACACCCGCAATTGGTAGTTAAAAGTCCCGCTGATTTTTTACAAAACCTGCGTATCAACCTGTTTAATCAAATGCTCAACGCCCGTATTACAGATCAGGAGCAGCTACGTAATCCGCCATTTGTATATGGCCAGGCAAGCTACGGTGGATTTACCGGCAGGCAGGATGCATTTTCGGCTATTGTTCGCGCAAGGCCCGGAGGGGTGGAGGATGCAGTAAAAGCGATAGCTGCAGAAACAGAACGGGCTAAAAAGTTTGGGTTTACTTCAACAGAGCTTGAACGCGCCAAACAAAATGTATTGCTGCAAATAGGTAATGCCTATGAAGCGAGAAACAGAAATAACTCGACAAATTATGCAGGGCAATACATCCAAAATTTTTTAACTGGAGAAGCTATAACGGGAATAGATTATCAATACAATTTTTATGTAAATAATATAGGCAAGATCAGTGTAGCGGAGATCAATGCATTAGCTGCTAAATTTATTTCAGATCAAAACCGGTCAATAATAGTTGTAGCACCCGAGACGGAAAAAACTAAGCTGCCTGATGAAAAGAAACTCCTGGATTGGATGGCTGAAGCCGGGAAGAACGTAACGCCATATAATGATGATTTAAAAACCGAGCCATTATTGGCCGTGATACCTCAGGGAAGTAAAGTAATTAAGCGGCAGGAAGACAGTGTAATTAATATAACCCGGCTTACCCTGGCCAATGGTTTAAAAGTGATATTAAAACCAACCCAGTTTAGCAATAACCAGGTATTAATTAGTGGTTACAGCTTTGGCGGTACCTCGCTGGCCAGTGATAATGACTACCCTTCGGCAAATATGGCAGCTACCGCGATAGCTGCCAGCGGAGTAGCCAATTTAAACCAGGATCAGCTGAATATAAAGTTAAAGGGAACGCAGATAAATATTACGCCATATATCAGTGAAATAGCACAAGGCATATCGGGCAATTCAACTCCTGCTGACTTTGAAACTACCATGCAATTACTGTATTTATATTTTACTCAGCCACGCAAGGATGTGAACACCTGGCAAACGCTGATCAATCAATCAAAGGCGTTGATAGCTAATCGTGTGGCAGACCCGGCAAGTGTTTACCAGGATACGGTTACCGCTGTATTAAACAATCATAATATGCGTGCCATGCCAACTACAATTGAGCAGTTAAATACAGCAAGCCTGGATAAAGCGTATGATTTTTATAAGGCACGCTTTGCAGATGCAAGTGGCTTTACTTTTACTTTTGTGGGTAATTTTACCAATGATCAGATCATTCCTTTTATTGAAACCTATCTGGGGGCTTTGCCTTCAGATAATCATAAAGAAACTTATAAAAATTTAGGGATCCACCCAACAGCGGGGCAAATTACCAGGACTGTAACTAAAGGCGCCGGCGATAAAAGTACCGTGCAAATGATATTTAGTGGAAGTTATGACTATAACGAAAGCAACAATATACAATTAGATGCTTTAGAGGAGATATTGAATTTGGATTTGCTCACCCGTTTTCCTGAAAAAGAAAGCGGAGCCGTTTCGTTAAGTGCGGGTGTGAGTTATGTTAAAATTCCCGAAAGCAGGTATAAGGTTACTATTTCTTTTCTTTGCGACCCAACCAATGTTGACAAATTAACCAACGGTATAATTGACGAGATCAATAAGTTAAAACAAACCGGAAGTGATCCTAAATTCGTTGACAAATTTGTAAACGACGAGGCTCGTTCTATACAAGCGCAGTTAAAGCAAAATTACTTTTGGACCGGATACCTGGGCGCCTCCTCACAAAACCAGGAAGACCCGGACAATATCATACCACATATACAGAACCTGAACCAGGTAACTGTACAAAGTGTTAAAGATGCCTCGGCCAAATATTTAAACAACAATAATTTGATCAAACTCATATTAATGCCCGAGAAGAAATAATTGATAACACTCTTCCCTCAGGATGAATAAAATGGCCGTGCCCTGGTTTGGCATGGCCATTTTTGTGTAACAGCATGGCAATAACTAAATGCTTCTTAACTTGTTAGTTTAATAATGATCACAAAAGGGCAGCAAATTATCCGCGAATGGTATAAGCAAAAAAACTGGCAACAGTTTCCGTTCCAGCGCGAAATGGAAGAAGCATACTTACAAGGCT
>JAQBOY010000184.1 GCA_028287805.1 Mucilaginibacter sp. | reverse complement strand
CTTCTTCCGCTTTTTTCCAAATCCAGCCGTTTAAGGTAAATCTGCCATGTTCAAATTGCCCGCTGGGGCAGTTTACCGGGTGCACTGCGTGCATCAGCGAAGAGTTAAAAAACACGATGGAATTATTATGAGGTTCAACTATAAACGGTTTGGGCTTATTATGCAGAAACAATAGTTGCCCGCCTGTAAACTCACGGGGTATAGAGTGAAAATAATATACAAAGGTCATTACCCGGTTTTTAAGCGGCCCATTACCGTTATCAATATGTGGTTTATAAAACTCGCTATGGTTATGGCTGGTAAGGTGCATTTCAATATGGTCAAACTCAAAAGGCGGCAGGCCAAGCTGTTCTGCTATATCAGCAGTTTGTCCCTTAATTTTTTTTGCCAGCAGTTTATAGTAATCCATAAAGTATTTTGGCATTAAGGAGTTGGAGTGGCGCCACCTTTCATTTATTGCTCCCTTGCCATCCTTGCCTACGGTTTGTGTATGCTCAAAAACCTCCTTTTGGTTTACCGCATGAATATATAATTCGACATTAACCTCGGGCGTTAAAAAATCAGTAAATATAAGGCAGGAATTATTTTCCATTCAAAGGTCAGGTTTAATCAAACTTAAGGATTACAATAAACTAAATAAATACAAATGGTTGTTATGAAAAATATGCGTTTACCTGGAACTGGGTCAGGTCCATATTGCCCGATATAACCGCATCATTAGCCGTTTTTAACCAGGCATGGCCCTCATATTTGCCATTGTCCTTTTTCCAGCCAATGTAAAGCGTGCTTGGTATGTCGCGGCGCCTCAATAAAATCTTACCAGTAAGCGCAAGGGTATAACATTCCGTTTTCCAAAAGGCATACTTGTCGCATAATTTTAGCATATGGTATGTTTTTTTGATCTGTAATAGCTGCGCGGGGCTTAATTCAATATCGGGCCGTGTATTGGTTTTACCCAGCCAGCCCTTTACAATTTTAAATGGTAAAAAACTAAGGGTAAAACGTACACAGGCCGAGGTAACCAATGCTTCGGCAAACAATAGTTTGTTGCCTTTAGGCATGTTTATGGCTGTTTTTATTTTTTTGAAAAGCTTCATTAAACAACAGGCTCTTTTATAATAAGCATGTCGTGTTTAACCATGCGCTGTAAAAATTCGTCTATTTCAGTTTTTCCCTGTTCAGGGGTTACATCATACAGTTCTGTTATTTTTTTAACCAGGTCGTCAATACGTATAGGTTCATTAAGCAGGTTCCAAACATCACTGCCTACACTATTTACGCCGATATAATCGCCGTTATCTGTATTCATCATTACAATTTCTGCGCCAAGTGCACTGGCTAAAAATTTGGTTTCATTACGCTGGATAATTGTTTCTTCACTAAGTTCCTGATTTGTGGGCATGGTTGTTAATTTTGTATAATATTAGTAAAATAATTTTATTTCAATATTTTTATAAGCTTAATTCCTTACTTGAAAATATTTAGAAAAGATCCGTCTTTAAAAAAACAGCTGCTTAAAACCACTTCATGGTTTATACTGATGCTTACTTTTATATTGTTTTACTGCATGCTGGCCGGGAACGGATTAATTTTTAGTATTGTTTTTTTAGGATTATTGATCTTATCGTATTTTTTGCATGAACGATTATGGTTTGCGGTAAAACCGGGGTATCTGTCAAAATTTGAACTGGCAAAAAAAATAAAAAAAGATATACAGCCAAACTTGTTTAAACAAGCCGCAAAAGTAACGAGGCAACAACGCGGAGAGTTGAATCAGCATCAGTCATTTACATTGTGGTTTACCGGGTTATCGTCTTCAGGCAAATCAACACTGGCAGCTGAATTAGAAGCCCGTTTATTTGCAGCCGGTTACAGAACCTATATTTTAGATGGTGATAACACCAGGCTGGGTATAAATAGCGATCTATCATTTTCAAGAGAAGACCGGGCCGAAAATATACGCCGTGTAGCAGAGATGTGTAAGCTTTTAAACGAGGCGGGCCTCATCGTGATCGCTTCATTTATTTCCCCTTTTGAAGATGACCGGCTACGCGCAGCTAATATTATTGAAAAGGAAAACTTTATAGAAGTTTATATCGACTCAAGTTTAGACGTATGCAAAAGCCGGGACCCAAAAGGATTATATAAACTTGCGGAACTCGGAAAAATAAAGGACTTTACAGGTATAGATAGCCCGTACGAACCTCCGCTAACGCCTGATATACATCTCCCCACAGATCGCTCATCGCCAGATGAATGTGTAAACCTTGTTATTGATTATCTTTTGTATAATAAAAGGATACAAGGTATAGATGTTTTTACAAATGATTTTCAAAAGTTAAAAGGATAGGTTTCCGGTATCTGGTGTCTGTCAGGTTTTATATGCAAAGGGTGCAATGCGGTAGTCTCATCAATGTACATAAAAGCATCATACCTGGAGCTTAATATGGTAGGCACATAATTACCATGCTTTTCATGAGCAGGATTATAAACCACACCAATAGCACGGTGTGGTAACACTTCGTTATACTCGTTATTGTTCTTTTCCCTGTCAAAAATAAACAATCGGTCGTCTTCGTAAGTACGGTGCATTAGTTCCTCCACGCTGCCATTTCGTGCAGCCGGAACCGACATCACTTCCATGTGGGCACCCCACTGCTTTCCGGCAATTACGGCACCCTTGTAAGAGCCAAAACCAACCAGCATGGTATCTTGTTCGCCTAATTGCTCCCTGGCTAATTGGCCGGTATTATACATGCCGTGCCGTTGCATATCGGTATAACGAGCATCACCAATATGCGTATTATGTTCCCATACAATAGCTTTGGCATCAGGGCCATGAAAGTTCAGCAGGCGTTGCAGCGTTTCCATCATATGGGTGTCGCGCAGGTTCCACGTATTGTTATTAAAGCCAACCATATTAGTGTAATATTCTTCGGCATTAACAGCAATATGAGCGTTCTGCTCTGTGTTTAAAGCCGCTTCCGGGTCATGGTCATAAATGGGGGCCTTTTTCCTGATCTCGGCCAGCAGGTTAATTACTTCCTGCCTGCAGGAGCTTTCCAGGCTGTATTGTGAGCGGGCATATTCATGAGGATCTTCCTCATATGGTTCAAAGCAGCGGATGGCTTGTTTGGCCATTTCGGCTGCCTTCGGATCATTGGTCTGTAAATAGTTCACCAATTCTTCCATAGATTCCCACAGGCTGTATACATCCAGCCCGTAAAAGCCCACTCTTTTATTGGCCACTTTACCGGTATTAAAATTCTTCAACCAGTTAAGCAAAGCGTCAACCTCCCAATTGGCCCACATCCACGTTGGCCAGCGGCGGAAATCATGTAATAGCTGATGCGTCTTTTTATCCTGATCGGCATAACCTTTAATGTAGCGGTTCAAGCGGTAACAATCGGGCCAGTCGCCTTCTACCGCAATGAAATTAAAGTTTTTTTCTTTGATCAGCCGTTTGCTGATGGCCATGCGCCAGGTATAATATTCGTGGGTTCCATGGGTGGCTTCACCAAGCATAACACAGCGGGCGTTGCCGATACGTTCCAATAGCGGGTCCAGGTCACCCGCGTTTTTCAGCGGGTAAGTTGGATGGGTTACGATCCATGGATCAACGTGCGAACGCATCATTATTTTATTAGTATTAGTGCTATTAATAAAATTAATCTACGGTTAATAAATAAACAGGCGGATTTAGCGAAAGTTTAAAATTTATAAACAAAAACAGCAATTAATTTTTGTTGTATTGGGTGATTCAAAAAGAATATTATGCGATATCATGTACTGGCAACGGATTATGACGGAACACTGGCCAAAAATGAGCGGGTTGCGCCAGATGTACTGGAAGCTTTAAAGCAATTGAAGGCCAGTGGCCGTAAACTCATCTTAGTTACCGGCAGGGAACTGCCGGATCTGCAACGCCTGTTTCCGGAGCATACGCTGTTTGACCGTATTGTAGCAGAGAACGGCGCTTTAATCTACCGTCCGGCCACACTTGAGGAAAGGCTATTGGGCGAGCGTCCACCGGAAACGTTTATTCAAAAACTAAAAGAACAGCAAATTAAGCCCTTATCTGTTGGTCGTGTGATCGTTTCTACCTGGGAACCCCATCAAGCCGTGGTATTGGATGCGATTAAGGAAACGGGGCTGGAGTACCAGGTGATTTTTAATAAAGGCGCAGTAATGGTTTTGCCGCCGGGTATTAACAAGGCCAAAGGTTTACATGAAGCGTTAAAGGAACTGCTCATATCCGAACATAATACCGTAGCGGTTGGCGATGCTGAGAACGATAATGCCATGCTTCAGGCGGCTGAATGTGCGGTAGCTGTTGATAATGCCCTGCTGCAGGTTAAAGCAGTGGCCGACTGGACGACTGTTCATCGACAAGGTGAAGGTGTGGCCGAGCTGATCGCCAGGCTCATTAAAGATGATCTGATGGAGCTGGATGAGTGGTTGGTTCGGCATTACCTGGAATTGGGAAAGGGTTTTGATGGTGCGACTGTTCAAATCAGCCCTTATGGGCATAGCCTGTTAATAGCCGGTACCTCCGGCTCCGGCAAAACCACTTTTATGGCTGCCTTTCTCGAAAAACTGATGGACAGACAGTACCAGTTCTGCCTCGTTGATCCCGAAGGTGATTACCTGGATCTGCCAGGCGTGATCACTATAGGTGATGCCAGCCAACCGCCAGTTATTGAGCAGGTGATACAGTTACTGCTCCATGCGGTGCAAAATGTAGTAGTCTGTATCCTGGCTGTTCCCCTGAGCGACCGGCCCGGATTTTTTAAAAAACTATTAACGGCGCTAATGGATCTGCGCAAAAATACCGGCCACCCCCATTTTATTATTATGGATGAAGCCCACCATCTGGTTCCTGCAGCCACTGCTGATAGCTTTTTCAATTTCCCCGAGGATTTTAAAAATTTCATGGTTATTACTACCAATCCGGGCCTGATTAGTCCTGCTTTTTTGCAGCGGGTGAATATCGCTATTATAATGGGAGAATTGCCGAACAGGTCTATGGCTGAATTTGCCTCCCTCGTAACTGCACCCATGGAAATCCCGGAAAATATTCGTTTACAAAAAGGGGAAGCGCTGGTATGGAGGAAAGATCAGGAGCGGATATTTCCTATAAGAAGTGAAATGCCCGTCACTTTATTGCACCGGCACAAACGCAAATATGCCAACGGTGATATGGGGCCGGATAGTTTTTATTTCAGAGGGCCGAAAAAAAAGCTCAATTTAAAGGCGAATAACCTGATGAGCTTTATACAGATGGCTACAGGTGTGGATGATGAAACATGGCTTTATCATCTCCGGGAGCATGATTATTCCAAATGGTTCAGAAATGCGGTCAATGATGAGGATTTGGCCATTAACGCGCAAAAGATAGAAAAACAGGAGCAAAGTCCTGATATTTCCAGAAAAGCTATATTTCAGCTTATCCGGGAACGTTATACCACCACGGCCTAACTTTATGTTTATATGTTATATAAATTTTAACTTATAAGAAACTTAATGATAATTATTTGGTTATTACAACTAAAGGTTGTTGAGAATTTTTGCTGAGCCGGTAGTTTTTCTGATTTATTTTTATCTGCGAAAAGCAATTCATTTTAACTTAATCTGTGTTGTATGTTGTTTCCCTCATTTCAAAAACCTGTAACTACCAGGCTAAATTTAATGGTCGATAAGTGGTTATTAACGAATGAAAATAAGCTGCTTCGTAATGCCCCAGTTTGGTCTATACACATAGGTGGTGATAGCGAGAAAATAATCCATATAGAGAATAAGCTGTTTGTATCAAAAATATTTACGCTCACTTTTCTTTATCTGGGAGAAATGTATGATACCAAGGTAATGAAAGTAAAGTATTACGCTAAGGAAGCCATGTATAAGGTAGCGCTCAGTTCTAAACTATCCAATGTCTCCAACATCTGCTGGCTGCAACGTCAACAACAACGCTGGGTTTTGAAGTTAGGAAGAGATATTGATCAACGATTAATAAACGCGATCACCTCAGCCCTGGATTCCCAGAATTTAGCATTAATTTAAAATATATACCTGATGAAACAGTAGCTTCATTATTATCAGTTGATCTATAGCGGAACAGGTAAACGTGATTGCAGAATAAAGATTATCACATCAAGGGGGCTATTCCTATTTGAAATTAAGATGGAAATATTTCAGGAAAATATATTAAATCTCATTCGTGAGAAATGTTCATCCCATTGGGAACTGAATGTATTTAAAAATCATATCATTATTAGTCTGCCGGATACACAAGAAGACTATCGGTCAGCATACCGGCAGATTAAGCAGGAAATTACAAAATATGTTCGGCAGCATTTTCCCGAAAGAGATGAAGAGCTCATATTCGAGGTCAGAAAAGGCTCCTGGAATTTTAGTTTTAAACTCAGACAAACTAATTAATCATTATCTCACCGGTTTACAAATATTTAAACATTTGGTTTGACAAAAACAAAAGATGACAAACCACCGAATATACTACTTGTTGTCAATATAGCCGGAATATTCCGGTGAACAAATGTTAATGGAGGAATTATCATGACCTTAGTAAAATTCAATGAGGGGAAAAGCAAGGGCAGCCTTGTACGTCCCGGGTTTGACAACATTTTTGAATCTATTCTAAATGATACCTTTTTGTCAGACCGGATGGTATCGCGGGTGCCAGCGGTAAATATTGCGGAAACAAACGGGCACTACCATATTGAATTGGCTGCGCCAGGGCTGAAGAAAGAAGATTTTAAAGTGAATCTGGATGGCGATATGCTGACTATCTCGGCGGAAAAGGAAGCAGAGCAAGGGGATAGAGATAAGAAGTATAATAAGCGGGAATATACTTATACCTCATTTGTTCGCTCCTTTACCTTGCCAGAATCAGTGGACGAGGGAAGTATAGAAGCAGAATATACCGATGGAGTGTTGAGGATCAATATTGCAAAAAGAGAAGAAGCCAGGACAGCCAGCCGCCAAATTGAGATTAAATAATCTCATATAATAGGTATCATTTTTTTATTGGGCGCTGCTAAACAGCGCCTGTTTTTTATGCGATGTTGATCTCTAAATATCAAACCAAGAAAATATCAGTAAGTCAGCGTCAAGCCTGGCTACCACAAGAACAAATTAATTAAAAGCTATGTGGTACTATCAATATTATTGGGGAATGAACTGGATATGGTGGATCATGTGGATTTTCCTGCTGATCTGGATATTTGCAATTCCATACAAAATCCCTGGTCAACGGCACCAGAAAGAAGATGCGTTGGACATCCTGAAAAAACGTTTCGCCAGTGGCGAAATTAATCAAAAGGAATATGAGGAAAGGAAAGCGATTATTGAAAAAAAGTAAAAAAGCTTATCAGACTTCTACACTTCGCAAGGAACACGTAACTCATGTGTTTCTTTTTTTATTGACAATTTCATTTCTGCCGCATACATAGCGATTGTCTGCCCCCAATAAAGCTTACTAAAAAAAATCCTTAAGATGTCCAATTTTTGTACTTTCAATATTTTTACGTTGATTCTGAAGTTAGTCAGGATGGACACCAATGGGCGACAGCCGCTCATGCAAATGATTATTTAGAAAAAACCTGGCCAACCTCTTATAGCGGGAAGATGATGCGCAGAATGGTCCTGATCATGTGGATGCTCACCGCTCAAATGCGTTGGTTATTAGTCCATATACCAAAAGAAAGCATTTAGATCATACAATGTACTCAACTACGAGTATGTTAAGAACTATTGAGCTTATTTTGGGTCTTCCGCCTATGAGCCAGTATGATGCTGCAGCAACACCGATGTGGCGCAGCTTTACTTCTACCCTTAATTTAACTCCATTTATAATTGTTCCTGCAAATATTGATCTTAACCAGGTAAATATGAAAGCCACTAAAAGCGCTTTAAAATCATCCACACTAAACTTTACCCAGGCTGATAAGATTGATGACAGGATGTTTAATGAAATTTTATACAAAGGCATAAAAGGGGAAAATACCACAGTGCCTGTTCCGCATAGAAGCGCCTTTATAAAGGCTGGGGAAAAAGATGATAAGGATTAAAAGCAGTAATCCTCATTAAGATCAAAACATCCTTGCCAAAAGTATACCCTCAACAGATTATCTATACTTTAGGCAAGGATTTATTATATCGGCTGTTGTCTTGTTAACTATTGCTATTCAACTGCACTTTGGGTAACAGGCAACTAAACATAAAATTCATCCGTATCTCACAATAACTAAGTGAGATTTTGAAGCATTTTATATCAGCTGTCTTAAATATACTGGATCGCAAAGAAAAAGCAAAAATGAGCGCGCTTATCGTGCTCGATTTGGTTATTAGCGTATTGGATATTGCTTTCCTGGGATTGCTGGTTGTGATCATTAATTTTTACACAAAAAACAATATTTCAAACAATCATCTGCTCTCTCAATTTTTACCCAATAAAAATTCCCTGCTCCTGATCGGCATGTTTTTTTTGCTGTTCAGTTTAAAAAACTGGTTAGGGTATGTGATATCAAAATCACAAAAAGAGTTCTTCTATAACGTGGCTTTACGCTTATCTAAGCGAAATTTAGAGCATTACTTAGAAGATGGGTATATCAAATTTATAAATATTGATTCGTCTATCCATATTCGTAAAATAAGCCAGCAACCCATTGAATTCAGCAATTATATATTGATTAATCTGCAGCAGGTAATTTCTCAAAGCACATTGATTTTTTTCACAATTTTTGCTATACTATTTTACCATCCTCTTCTGTTCCTTTTGCTTTTCCTGCTGTTGATGCCACCCGTAATTTTGTTAGCTTATTTTATCTGGAAGAAATCAAAGCAAACACGGGTTAATATTAAAACTGCAGGTCATAAAACTATTCAACACTTACAAGAAGCTTTAGCAGGCTTTATTGAGAGTAATGTTTATGGCAAAAATGAGTTTTTTGTAAACCGGTATTACGCCTACCAGGAGCAACTAAATGAAAATATTGCTTTTCAGCAAACTTTGCAAGGTTTGCCACCCCGGTTAATAGAGGTTTTTGCCGTTATGGGATTAGTTATCCTGGTGGTAATTAATAAATTTTTTACCAATACACCCGGGGTTGATTTCTTAAATATCGGAGTTTTTGTAGTTGCCTCTTATAAAATCATTCCGGGACTGATAAAAATTTTAAATAGCATAGCTCAAATTAAAGCCTATAAATTCACTATAGATGATTTGGCGATAGATGATTTGGCATTTGCAGACAGCGATATTGTTGATAGTACAAATGAGCCGGAAACTGTAAGTATAAAAGTGGTGACGTTTGAACATATTGAATTTAATTATAAAGAACAGCAGGTATTAACCAACTTAAATTTCGAAATATCAGCCGGCGATTTTGCAGGAATTTCGGGCAGATCGGGCTTGGGCAAAACCACAATTGTTAATTTAATACTCGGCTTTTTAAAACAGGATAACGGTATTATTTACCTCAATCACCAACCAACAGATAGTATGGATCGGCAACATTATTGGAACAGGATAGCTTATGTAAAACAGCAGCCTTTTTTCATCAATGATACTGTACAAAAAAACATTACCCTTTCTGATACAGCCTTTGATCCGGGGAAGTTAGCTGAAGTTATTTCTTTTTGTGGGCTGGATCACCAATTGGATCAATATCCGGAAGGGATCAATAAATTCATAACCGAGAATGGCAAAAATATAAGCGGAGGCCAACGGCAACGGATTATGCTGGCACGTGCTTTATACCATGATTTTGATCTGCTTATTTTAGACGAACCGTTTAGTGAAATGGATGAATGTGCAGAAAAAGCGATTTTAACGCGACTGCAGGCATTGGCTAAATTGGGTAAGATGATCATTATTATAACGCATAACAAATCCAGCTTATCTTATTGTAATAAAATCATTTCCCTAAATGAAGAATAGTAAACCTAAAGCGCTGGTTATAATTTCGCCCGGCTTCCCTGCAAATGAAGCCGACTGCACTTGTATTCCGCCTCAACAAATATTTGTCAGGTCGTTAAAAGAGGTTAATCCGGAGTTGAATATTATTGTTTTAACACTCCAATATCCTTTTTTTTCAAGGGAATATCATTGGCATGGCATAAAGGTTATTTCATTTGGCGGAGAAAATAAAGGGAAAGTTTTCCGCTTTTTTACCGGCACAAGGGTTTGGATGAGTTTAAGAAAATTAAATAAAGAATATCAGCTCATTGGGCTGTTAAGCTTCTGGTTTGGGAAGAGTTCTTATATAGCCCATTTGTTTGCAAAGGAATACCATTTGCCACATTACTCCTGGTTGTTAGGGCAGGATGCAAAAGCAGGCAACAAATATTTTAACAAGATAAAACCTACAGGCGAATCGTTGATTGCCTTATCTGATTTTATTGCAAGAGAGTTTAATAAAAATTACGGCGTATTGCCGCAACACATTGTTCCCGTAGGTATTGATACGTTGTTATTTAGTACAGCTGCTATTAAAAGGGACATTGATATTTTCGGTGCAGGTTCCCTAATTCCGCTGAAACAGTATGCTGTTTTTATAGAAGTTGTAAATTCATTAAAGGAACATTTCCCGCATATTAAAACTGTTATTTGCGGGGATGGCCCCGAAATGAAAAAATTGCGTGAAATGGTTAACGTGATGAATTTAGAAGCTAATATTTCATTTACCGGAAGATTGCCCCATACAAAGGTTCTTGAGTACCTGCAGCGGTCAAAAATATTTTTGCATCCATCAAATTACGAAGGTTTTGGCGCTGTTTGCCTGGAGGCTTTATATGCAGGAGCTGATGTGGTGAGCTTTGTTAAACCTATGGATGCACCTATTAAAAACTGGCATATAGCTACCGATAAGCAGGATATGTTACAACAATTAAAAGGTATCATGCTTGATCCCGACAAGGATTATCAATCTGTATTGCCATACTCCACAGCATATATAGCTACAGCAATGCTGAAGCTATTTGATCAGAGATTTATTGCGATTTCCTGAACCTTTCGGGCAATAGCTTCAAAAGAAAGATTGGATTTAAAATAAGCTAATGACATAGCTCTTTGTTCAGCTATATTCATAAGCTGTGTTTGCATTAATGCAGCTAATAAGGCCGTCTCATTTCCGGCTTCATATAAAATACCGCATTTCCCCTTATTGGTCATCATCCTGAAAGAAAATATATCCGTAATAACCGGCACGCATCCGCATGACATGGCTTCACAAATGGCCGTTCCGCTACCCTCATAATGTGATCCTGAAAGAATAAAATCAGCGCTATTATACCAATACAATAAGTCGTCATTAACTACCTCACCAATCAAAACTATACGTTCTTTGTATGGATGATTTTTCAGCAGCGTAATGATATCATTTAACAATTCAATGGTTTGATAGATCATGTATAATACCGCATTAGGGCAGGCAGTAACAAATTGTAAAAATGCTCTTACTACGGTTAACGGATCCTTATTAGCATTAAGCCGGCCCACCCATAAAAAAATGGGATTTCCGGTAACACCGGTTTTTAGTATAGCAAATGCTTTGTCTACAGGATAAAAGACAGAAGAAACCTCCATTACCTCATGGATTTTTTGAGGAGATGAAAGATTACCTTTTTTTATCCAATCCATCCCTAATTCGCGGGAGGCGAATAAATAGGCATCAACGTACCTGTCTGCAATTCTTTGAATATATTTTTTTATCCCCGTAAAGGGTCGTTCGGCATGGTGGTGCAATATTATTTTTCCTTTTCTCCCCAATGTAAGGCGTAACAATATCACTTGCAGGGGAAAGTGTAAACCCTGTATAACTACCACATCTGGCTGTAGCTTTTTGATAAAACGGTGTAGCTGCCCCGGAAAATATTTAACCGGACGGGAAAATCGCATAAAGTAATAATTGACGCCATTTTTAACATACTCACCTTCATAGTCAATTTGTTCAATGCTGCTAACCATGTTATGATCGCTCAATGCTTCAAGTATGCCATTGTATATTTGTGTACGATTAATCCAGGCCTCTGGCTGGTTAAATGCTTTAGTTACCACATAGCTGGCAAAAACATACTTCATCTTAAAAGAGATTAATTGATGGTTACCGGGAAGCGAGCTGCCGGGTAATATTTCCGGATATGCTTAATTAATGCAGGCACATCACTTTGCACATATTTGCCAATACCATCAATATATATCTTACTGAAATTTGAAAGGTCTGTTTTGGCTAACTGGTTATATATTGAGGCGTCAAATAGTCTTATATTCCCTTGATGTGTTACTAATAATATATCTTTTGGCGATATTGAAAAAAAGGCATCCATACCAGTTGCGCCGTTTTTTATAGCGGCAACTACAATATCCGCGTCCTGGTCTGATTTAATTTCTTTATTATTTAATTTCCAGGTGTTTGAAGCATTTACATGAAGAGAATTATATAATTCTGTATCTGTAAGCATTGCCGTTTTACGAGCTGCGCATATATGTTCCCAAATATTCCAGCTTCCGGTAAGGGTTGAATCTGTGCCAAACAAAATATTGGTTTGTTTTTTAAGGTCCTCTATACGAGCAGTTTTATCCAATAAAAAAAAATTGGATTGCGGGCACCAAACTATGGCCTTAAATTTTTTTGCCTGTTTGTCTGACATGGCTACCGCATGTATGCCAACCAGTGTTTTTTGCAAAAAATTCCAGTAAATAAGCTGGTCAATTTCATGGTACGAAGCCTGGTCATTCCCTTCGCCTATATGAATAACTACCGGAAACTTTCTTTTAAAAGGATGATTTAATTTAAGCCGCCATTTTTTTTCAAACTGTACCGAGTGCAAACAATAATATTGTTCATGTACACTGATTAATGTATCCGTTGTTTTTAGTTTTTCGCCATGATTTACAACAGTGGTAACCCCGCATAACAAGTTTTTAAGTATGCCCCATTGTTCACGTAATAGTACCGGCACTTTTAATACCTTCGAAATCTCGTTTTTATAATTTTCATGAATGTATTTGCCCCACTCGGTATAACTGTTATAAATTTTGTTCCCTAAGGCCGGAAATAAATTAAAATCTAAATGGTCATGCGAGTTAATAAGTCCGGGGAAAATTAATGCGTTATCAAATGTTAGCTGTAAAGCGTCAGTTTTATCGGGTGCAGTGTCATTAAATACCTTTGTAATTTTATTATCAATAATTTGAACACTTACAGGCCCGTTACCATCAATCAACCGTACATTATTCAACACTATCATCTTCCGCGCTTTAAATGTATGCCGTATATGATTCTTGAATCTTTAAATTTTTCGTACACCGGTAACGCGTTTTTTGCGGTATAATAATGTTTTACCGATTCATTAACTATCCGTTCAATTTTATTAACTATCCGAAAATTGTTTTTGGCTAACAATTCAATAATATCAGGAATGGTGTGAACAAAGTTCTTTATAGCTATAGAGGTATGGTGATGCTGGAAAGTTCTTTTGCCTCCAAACGCCAAAGCATTGGGGTGAAAATCAGTAATAATTATATCTGCATTTGGTTTTAGCAGCCTGCACCAGGCTTGTAATGCCTCATCAATATTTTCAATATGAGCAACTGTAAGTGTGGATACAATTACATCATAGGCAGCATCCGGAATAACTGAAAATAAGTTATCCGTTATGGTATAAGTATGCGCCTCCGGAAACTTTTCTTTCAACCTGTCTAACATGCCGGGCGAAACATCGAAACCTGTTAAACCGGACGGGCCTTTGCTTAATATTTTACTCCAGTGCCTGCCGGTACCACAGCCTATATCGGCAACCTGGCGTTTGCTTAAATTAAGGCTGCCAAGTAGCCCGGCAAATACCTGTTCGTCCATATCCAGCATTAAATTGCCTGGCTGGGCGTCATAATTTTCACACCAGAGATCATAAGCCTCAACAGATCCTTTTTCCAGTAAAGGCTGCTGAAAAGGAATTTTCCGGAGGATTTTTTTAAAGGTTTCGATCACAATTCACAGGGTTAAAATTTAACAGTATTTATATAAACAATTACGGGCTATTATATATAATGGTTGCCCGCTGTTTATTTCTTCCTTGCAGGCAACCACCATAACATATGATGCGTATTGTAATAGTATAGTTCATACTGGTTAATTTAATAAGTAACAGCAATGGGTGTAATGCTCATTGCTGTTTTAAACCCATTGCATAATGAATAAAATATTGCTTTTTAACCCTAAAAGCGCCAATGCGAAATATCGTATACCTAATTCTATTTTGAATATTGCCGCTTCGGTTGAAGGGAGATATGAGTGGGCTATTGTTGATGGCAATTGTGAGCCTGATCCAATAAAAAAGATAGCTTATTATTTAGACCAGGGAGATTTTAAATACCTGGGGTTTACTGTAATGCCGGGCCCCCAGTTAAAGCAGGCTATAATAGCAGCAAAAACTCTCAAAGAAAAATACCCTTATATAAAAATGATATGGGGCGGATATTTTCCTTCAAACCATTCTGATTCGGTACTTTATTCCGGATATGTTGATTTTATTATTAATGGCCCCGGTGATCATGCTTTTCCGTTATTAATTGATGCTTTAGCCTATGATCGGCCGTTTGAATTTATAAAGAACCTTATTTATAAAGACGTTAACGGTAAAATAGTTAAAACAGCCAAAGAAGACCTAATTGACCAGGATTCACTTCCGGCATTGCCTTTTGATAAGCTGAATACCTTTTATCCTATTCCTAAATTTTTAGGGAAAACTTATCTGGGCGAGAAAACACTGGCCTATCACTCCAGTATCGGTTGCCCGTTTACCTGCTCTTTTTGTGCGGTTGTACCTATTTATGAAGCCAGGTGGAAGGCCAAATCGGCCCAAACCGTATATAATGATGTAAAATATATTAAGGATAAGTGGGGCGCTACTGCTATAGAGTTTCATGATAATAATTTTTTTGTGTCTGAAAAGCGTGCTGTAGAATTTTCAAGACTGATTAAACCGGAAAATATGACCTGGTGGGGTATGGCGCGTATTGATACAATGAGCAAATTCAAAGACTCATCGTTAGCGGCTATACGTGATGCCGGATGTAAGTGCATATTTTTTGGAGCTGAAAGCGGTAATAATGACATACTGGAACAAATGGATAAGGGCGGAACACAAACCGGTGAACAGATCATTGAATTTGCTGAACGGCTAAAAAAATTCGATATCATTCCTGAGTATTCGTTCGTGCTGGGTACGCCGGCACCCACACCGAAACAGGTAGAAGCTCAGATTGATTTTGAGATAGATTTTATTAAAAAGGTAAAAGCTGTAAACCCTAAAACGGAGATTGTTATATATACTTATAGCCCTGTTCCAACGCCAGGTTCAGAATTATACAAACAAGTATTGGAGAGCGGGTTTAAATTTCCACAGACACTTGAAGATTGGATGAGTCCCGCGTGGGAGAATTTCGACCTGCGTAAAAACCCGCTTACGCCTTGGTTAACGCCTGAAATGATAGATAAGATAAGGAATTTTGAAACAGTACTGAACGGTGTTTATCCTACAGTTACTGATATACGCTTAAGCAGGCTAAAAAGGGAATTAATAAAACTGGTAGCAGGCGTTCGTTATAAAATTAATTTATATCAATACCCCTATGAAATTAAATTGCTGCAAAAGGTATGGAAATACCGGCAGCCGGAAATTCAGGGATTTTAAATAAGCCATAGCGGCTTAATACTAAAAAACATGCAAGGGCAATCATTATATAACATTTATAAACGGTACAACACTTTACATAGCCATGTAATAACTGCTTTGCCTATTGTTATATTAATGCCCCACAGCGCCTGTAACTGCCGTTGTGTAATGTGTGATATTTGGAAGGATAATAAAAACCTGAAGCAACTTACAGAGCAGGATATTAGTGGTTTGTTAGCTTCATTAAAAAAGTTTGGTACACAGCAAGTGGTTATGTCTGGGGGAGAGGCGTTGCTTAACACTAATTTTTTCAGGCTTTGTGAAATATTGAAAAAGCAGGGAATTAAAGTAAGCTTGCTCACCACCGGGCTTTCGATAAAAAGCAATGCTGATCAATTATTGAAATGGGTTGATGACCTTATTGTATCATTAGATGGTGATGAACGATTGCATGATGCGATAAGGAATATACCTAACGCTTTTAAGAAACTGAAGGAAGGGGTAACACACCTAAAGCACGTCAACCCCAATTACAGAATCACGGCCAGAACAGTAATTCACCGGTTAAATTTTAGAAACTGGCAGGCTATTATTAATGAAGCCATGCTGATGGGTATTGACCAGGTCAGTTTTTTACCTGCGGATGTAAGCAGCCATGCTTTTAACCGCCAAACCGCCTGGAGCGAACCTAAACAGCATGAAATACTGATTGATGAAAAAGAATTATCTGAACTCCAGGAAGTAATATATGATGTTATTTTTAACAATAAAGCAAATTTCACCAACGGTTTTATAGCGGAATCGCCGCTGAAAATTCAAAATATATACCATTATTATGCAGCATTTTATGGAATAAATCCATTCCCCTATAAAAAATGTAACGCGCCCTGGGTATCAACAGTAATTGAAGCTGATGGCAGTGTCCGTCCATGTTTTTTTCATGATGCTATTGGTAATATACGCGATAATTCATTAACGGACATATTAAACAGTAACGAAGCAATCAATTTCAGAAAAACATTGGATATGGGCACCAACGCCACCTGTGTTAAATGTGTGTGTACGTTAAACTTATCACCTTTCGCAAAGCTGTAAATTGCACCTGATATGAGTCTGAAGCAAACCGCCAGATACCCAAGCCCTTTGCAACTAATTTTAGTATTGGTCATATTGCAGTTATTGATCACGTTACTAACTAATGGGTTTGCATTATCGCAGGATGAAGCTATGTGGCATTATATAGGGCGAAACTGGTTCAGGCACGGCCTGGTTCCTTACTCGGGCGGGGTTGATAATAAGT
>JAQBOY010000181.1 GCA_028287805.1 Mucilaginibacter sp. | reverse complement strand
TGCGACAATTGTGATAATGAGCGGCTGTCAAAAGTATTTTTTGACGAATTACCCGAATTGTACCGCCTGCTTAATACCGATATCCAGGCTATTTTTGCAGGTGACCCGGCAGCCCGCAGCGAGTTTGAGGTGATCCGCACCTATCCGGGATTTTTTGCTATTTCACTTTATCGGTTGGCACATGCCCTGTATAAATATGACATACCTTTATTGCCCCGAATACTTACCGAATATGCGCATTCAAAAACCGGCATTGACATACATCCCGCAGCAGCAATTGGTGAATATTTTTATATCGATCATGGCACCGGTACGGTTATAGGTGAAACCACACAAATAGGCAAGCATGTAAAACTTTACCAGGGTGTAACCTTAGGTGCATTAAGCGTAGATAAAAACATGGCTTATATTAAGCGGCATCCAACAGTTGAAGATAATGTAATCATTTATTCGGGCGCTACCATCCTGGGCGGCGAAACAGTAATAGGTCATGATAGTATTATTGGCGGCAATGTTTGGCTTACCAAAAGTGTACCGCCAAATTCAACAGTTTATCATACCCCCATGGTAAAGGTTCTAAAAAAATTGGATAAATATGACTGGAATACTTGATCTGATAGGCAATACGCCTATGGTAGAAATAAAAAAGCTGAACCCGAACCCCGACGTCCGTATTTTTGGAAAGCTGGAGGGTAATAATCCCGGTGGCAGCGTAAAGGACAGGGCCGCTTATAATATGATCAGCAGCGCCCTTAAACGCGGTGATATACAGCCGGGCAGTAAACTTATAGAAGCTACCAGTGGCAATACTGGCATAGCCCTGGCTATGATAGCATCTTTATTTGACCTGGAGATAGAATTGGTGCTGCCATCCAACTCTACCCGCGAGCGCACATTGGCTATGGAAGCATTTGGCGCTAAAGTTATTCAACTGGATGGTATTGAACTTTGCCGTGATTATGCCGAAGACAAAGCAGCCAATGAAAATTATTTTATGCTGAACCAGTTTGCCAACCCGGATAATTATCTGGCACACTACAAAACAACCGGCCCCGAGATATGGCGGGATACAGGACAGCAGATCACCCATTTTGTAAGCGCCATGGGTACTACAGGAACCATTATGGGCTGTTCCAAATTTTTCAAAGAAGTAAATCCGGAGATACAAATTGTGGGATGTCAACCGATTGAAGGCTCATCCATACCAGGCATCCGCAGATGGCCCGAAGCTTATCTGCCTAAAATATTTGATCCGTCGAGGGTTGACCGTGTAATGGATATATCAGAATTAGAAGCCACCTTAATGGCGCGTAAAATGGCTAAGAAGGAGGGTATATTTGCCGGCATGAGCAGCGGCGGAGCCTTATCTGCCGCTATACGGTTAGCTGAAGAATTAGACGAAGGCACTATTGTTTTTATTTGCTGTGACAGAGGTGACCGGTATTTGAGCAGTGATTTGTTTGGGTGATATTATCATTCTCAAAGAGAAACGTCGTATATGTCAGACGTAGAAGATCCTTCGCTGCCGCTCAAGGATGGCAAAACAAATAGGCGAATAATCAAAACTGTCAAAGCAGCGGGTAAACACTATATTGTCATTCTGAACGTAGTGAAGAATCTTCTCAAAGCGAAAAGTAAACGTCGTGTATGTCAGGTGTAGAAGATTCTTCTCCGCCTGATAGCGGATCAAGGATGACAAAAAAGGCGGATCAGGATGACGAAAACAGGCCTTAACGGAGTAATAAACGACTTTATGTTTTATCTAATTTTATGTAAGTTTGGGACAAGCACCCCAAATTATATGAAATTAAAACACACCTACCTTCCTGCATTATTAGCAATAGGTTTATTTGCAGCCTGTAAACACAAGGAGCCGGAAAAAGCAACTGGACCAGTTACCCCTGATGAGATTAAAAGTCAGATTGCCATTTTAGCCAATGATTCCTTACAGGGCCGTAAACCTTTTACTGCCGGCGAAACCAAAACCATCAGCTATATCGCCTCTCAATTTAAAAAATTGGGACTGGAGCCAGGTAATAACGGCAGCTATTTGCAGGATGTGCCAATGGTACAGGTTACCGGTACGCCATCACCTGTTATGACTATCACTGGTGCAAAAGGTACCCTTTCATTCAAAGCCGTTGAAGATTTTGTGATATTTAGCAGGCGCGAAGAAAGCAATATTCAAATAAAAAATGCTCCTTTAATATTTGCAGGCTACGGTATTGTAGCGCCTGAATATCATTGGAATGATTATGCCGGTTTGGATGTTAAAGGTAAGGTAGTGGTGGTATTGGTAAATGATCCTGGTTTCAAATCGGGCGACCGTACCTTATTTAAAGGTGATACCATGACCTATTATGGCAGGTGGACCTATAAATATGAAGAAGCGGCACGCCAGGGTGCAGCAGGCATATTGATTGTACACCAAACAGAGCCGGCCAGTTACGGCTGGGGAGTAATTAAAAACAGTAATACCGGCGCAAAGCTATATTTGCAACAAGCCGATAAATACCGGTCACGCTGCCAGATAGAAGGCTGGATAACCGACTCTGCCGCAACAAAACTATTTGCCGCAGCCGGTATTACCGGAGATATTCGGGCCTTGGCACGGAAACGCGATTTTAAGGCAATTCCTTTAAACATGAAGCTTTCGGTTGGTATTAGCAACCAGTTAAAATATGCCATGTCACATAATGTTATTGGCGTTTTAAAAGGCAGCGCCCGCCCGGAGGAAAATATTATCTATTCGGCACATTGGGATCATTTCGGCATCGGCAGGGCTATAAAGGGTGATTCCATATATAACGGAGCGGTTGATAATGCCAGCGGCGTAGCAGCATTATTAAGTATAGCTAAAGCCTTTAAACAGGCTGGGACCAAGCCACAGCGCAGTATTGTATTTTTAGCAGTAACCGGCGAGGAGCAGGGATTGTTAGGTTCAGAATACTATGCTACTCATCCTATCTACCCATTAAATAAAACCGTAGCTAATTTAAACATGGATGCTTTAGGTTTTTACGGGGAAACCAGGGATATTGCCATTACAGGTAAAGGGCAAAATGAGTTGGAGGATGAGGTAACTGCCGAAGCGGAAAAGCAAGGCTGGCATATAGTAGGTGATAAAAAGCCGGGTGCAGGCAGTTATTACAGGTCTGATCATTTTAATTTTGCCAAAGTTGGCGTGCCGGCTTTAGATATTAATAATGGCATTGAAAGCATAGCACATGGTGCAGAATGGGGAAAGAAACAAGCTAAAGGCTACAACGACAATGATTATCACCAGCCATCAGACAGTTATACATCCGCTATGGATGCAGGAGGAATGGCACAAATAGCTAATATGCTTTATAACATAGGTAATAAGCTGGGTAATGAAACCACCTTCCCCGGATGGAAACAAGGATCAGAATTTAAAGCGGCACGGGATAAAGCAATGGCTAAATAACTTGATTTCTGGTTCAGGTAATTAAATAAGGAAGGGCTCCAAATGATCTTTGGAGCCCTTCCCTATTTATTAATTATCGGTTATGTAAAAAGCTACTGCATGATAGGTTTCCCATCAAAAGTGGCTGATTTCAACAGGTTCTCGGCAACAGTTACAGCAGCAGGAGAAAGCTGTGCATAGTTCAGGTCTTTACAATACTTTTGGCCTTCGTGGATATTCCACCAAAGCAACTTTACTATTTTTTCTGCCCTGTCCTTTGGTCTTTGATTATAGTTTTGTTCTTTATAAATCAACGCCCATGTAAAACCGCTTATCGGGTAACCGTCTTTAGCATCAGTATTAGTCAATGAAATTTTTGCATCAGCAGGTATAGCTATATTTCCGGCAGCACTGGTTGACGCAACGGTTGGTGTTATATAATTGCCGCTTTTGTTTTTAAGATCGGCAAAGGGCATTTTATTCTGCATAGCATAGGCCAGCTCAATGTATCCGATAGCCCCTGGTGTTTGTTTAATCAAGCCTGCAACTCCTTCATTTCCTTTTCCGCCCAACCCTACAGGCCAATTAATAGATGAGCCTTTACCGGGTTTAGTATTCCATTCGCTGCTTACCTTTGATAAATAGGTAGTAAAGATATTGGTTGTGCCACTGCCGTCAGCACGGTGAGCTACAAAAATAGCAGTGGATGGCAAACTTACCCCAGGATTTATTTTTGCAATTTGCGGATCATTCCATTTGGTAATTTTACCCAGAAAAATGTTGGCCAGCACATCAGGATCTAATTTTAGCGTTCCTTTTACTTCCGGAAGATTATAGCTGACTACGACGGCACCGGCACACATTGGAATATGTAAAACCGGAGCGCCGATTTTTTTAACCTGCTCATCATTCAATGGAGCATCAGAATCGCCAAAATCTATAGTTTTATTGGTTAATTGAAGTATTCCCCCACCTGATCCAATGGATTGGTAATTTACCTTGGTGCCTGTTTCTTTATTATATTCAGCAAACAGTTTTGAAAACAAGGGATAAACAAATGTACTGCCCGCGCCCAATAGTGTATTTGCATCCGCTGTAACATCTGTTGATGTGCCTTTAGCTGTACTGTCTTTATTTGATTTATTGTTGCTGCCGCTACATCCTGAAATAAACAGGTCAGCCAAAATTACTGCTGCCAGTATAAATATACTCACATTTAATTTTTTAAATGCCATGCTATATAATTTATAAACCGAACATGAAAGTAACCCGATTGTTTTTCTTAATTTCCCTTTTAGCATAGTAGTTAAATAATTTTTTGTGGGCTAATATAAGTGCTTTTTAATTTACAGCAGCAGAAAGACAATGCTCAATACCTATAATTATCCGGGCATTATTTTATAAAGTTGTAGTAGCTGACACTTCGAAAGTTATATTTGCAACATAATTATACCCGTAATGACAAATAAAAAAGGCTTTACTACTACTTTATTACATTCTGATCGTTTAAAAAAACCAGAACATGGCGCTTTACATAAACCCATTCATACTTCGGTAACTTACGGTTACGATGATGTGCAGGACCTGGTAAATGTATTTCAAAATAAAACAAATGGTTATGCTTATTCCAGGCAGGGTAATCCTACAGTTAATGCACTTGAGCATAAGGTAACTCAAATGGAAAATGGTTTCGCAACGGTTGCTTTTTCAACTGGTATGGCGGCTATTTCTTCCACTATCATCGCACTGATTAAAAGTTCAGACCATATAGTAGCCAGCTCGTACCTGTTTGGTAATACACGTAGTATTTTCCAGTCGTTTATGGATATGGGGTTGAACATAACTTTTACAGACGCTACATCGGTAGAAAATATTAAAAATGAGCTTAAAGAAAACACACGGCTTGTTTTTGTTGAAACCATAGCAAACCCGGCTACGCAAATTGCCGATCTGGAAGCTATTGGCCAATTATGTGCAGAAAGGGGCATATTATATATGGTGGATAATACGATGACCTCGCCTTACCTTTTCAATCCTATAGATGTAAAGGCCAGCCTGGTCATCAACTCATTAACCAAATATGTTGGCGGTCATGGTAATGCATTGGGTGGTAGTGTTACTGATACCGGACTTTTTAATTGGACTAACTTTCCTAATATTTACGAAGGATTTAAAAAATTAAAGCCGGCAACTTTAGGTGTAACCCAGATCAGGAAAAAAGGCTTAAGAGATGCAGGAGGTACACTTTCGCCCGAAGCAGCTCACTCTATTTCGATAGGTTCAGAAACGCTGGCACTACGCATGGACAGGGCTTGCAGTAATGCGCTGGCATTAGCCAATTATTTTGAATCTCATCCCAATATTAAAAAAGTATATTACCCCGGCCTGGCCAATCATCCCCAGCATGAACTGGCTAAAAAACTGTTCACCAGGTTTGGCAGCTTAATGAGCATTGAAGTAGATGATAGTGTAGATTGCTTCGCTTTTTTAAATAAGTTAGCGTTAGTCATTAAATCAAGTAATTTGGGCGATACCCGTACATTGGCTATCCCGGTAGCGCATACTATATTTAACGAGTTAGGCGCAGAAAAAAGAGCGGAAATGGGTATATCTGATAATATGATAAGACTATCTATTGGTATTGAAGATATTGACGATTTAATTGCAGATTTTAAGAATGCGCTTGGATAGTTAGCATTATGAGCTAAGTGATTATATTTAACAAAAAGCAGCAGTTTTAAAGCGGCTATTACGAACGATGTAGCTTTAAATGATCATTTCAGGAGGCAAGGGAATATAGTATTGCGATTGTATCGCTCAATAACATTTGCAACAAGTGCTTAATATAATATTGCGCATGTATCACCCATACATTTATATTAGCCTAATGAATAAAATAACCTGCTATGTATATATTTTATTAGCATTAGCAGTTATTTCTTCCTGTAATTCAACTAACGACACTTCCACTAAAACGGTATTTAACATCAACCTGGATGAAGGGCTAAGCTCGCTTGACCCGGCTTTTTGCCGGAATCAAAATACCATATTGATGGATAACCAACTCTATAATGGATTAGTGCAGATCAATGACAGTTTAAAAACCATTCCCTGTATAGCCAAAAAATGGGATATAAATTCGGATGGTAAAGTATATACCTTTCACCTGCGTAGTGATGTTTATTTTCAGGACGACGTGCATTTTAAAAATGGCATTGGCCGTAAAGTTACAGCGGCCGATTTTGCCTATAGCTTTAGCCGTTTGATCGACCCTAAAGTAGCTTCTTCAGGCTCATGGATATTTAGTGATAAAGTTAAAGATAAAAGCGCTTTCATTGCCCTGAATGATAGCACTTTCGAGGTAGTATTAAAACAACCATTTGCGCCTTTTTTAAGTCTGCTAACTGCACAGTATTGCTCTGTAGTGCCTAAAGAGATTGTTGAGTTTTACGGGAAGGACTTCCGCAGCCACCCCATAGGTACCGGACCTTTTAAATTTAAATACTGGAAAGAGGGCGAAGTACTGGTTTTGCTGAAAAATGAAAAATATTGGGAGAAAGATAATAAAGGCAGATCACTGCCCTATCTTGATGCTATAAAAGCAACTTTTATAGGGGATAAGCAAACCGCTTTTATGGAATTTCTGAAAAAGAATCTGGATTTTTTAAATGATATTGATGGCAGCTACCGCGATGATATCCTCACAAAATCGGGGAAGATCACTAAAAAGTACAAGGGTAAATTCACATTAAACACCGGTCCGTATTTGAATACTTTGTATTTGGGTATGCTGGTAGATACCAGTTTAGCAATTGTTAAAAACTCGCCGTTACGGCTGTTAAAAATACGGCAAGCCATTAATTATGCTATTGATAAGCAAAAGATGGTTAAGTATTTGCGCAATAGCTTAGGTACACCGGGGGTGGCCGGATTTATACCCGAGGGTATGCCGGGTTTTGACATGAAACAAGTTCATGGATATACCTACAACCCTGAAAAGGCAAGGCAGTTATTAGCCGGGGCAGGATATCCGGATGGAAATAATTTGCCTCCTGTGATTTTACATACCACGGTAGGCTATCGTAGTTTAATAGAGTATGTGCAGGGCGAACTGGACAAAATAGGTATCAAAACAAATGTAGAAATAACACAAGGCGCCAGCTTGCGCGAACAGGTATCAAAAAACGGAGTTAACTTTTTTTATGGTACCTGGATAGCTGATTATCCGGATGCTGAAAATTATTTGTCTGTATTTTATTCAAAAAATAAAATACCTTTTGGTCCAAATTATACCGGCTTTAGTAATAAGCAGTTCGACGCGCTTTTTGAACGTGCCGACCAGTTAAGCAATGATGAACAGCGTTATGCCCTTTATCGTGAAATGGATAACCTGGTGATGCAACAGGCGCCGGTTGTGGTACTATATTATGATAAGCGGGTTAACCTTTATCAAAATAATATTACCGGATACAGCATTAACGCGCAAAACCTGCTTACACTGAAAAGGGTGGTTAAAAAGCAGTAAGAACATTTAAGTAGCGGCAGGCAAGCTGAGGAAAAAAGTAGTGCCTACACCAATTGTTGTTTCAAACCAAACTTTGCCACCTGCATTTTCAATAGAGTTTTTTACAAACGCCAGGCCAAGTCCTGTACCCGAACTTTTGGTGGTAAAGTTAGGTTCAAATATTTTTTCGCGCATGTTCTCAGGTATGCCATTACCATTATCTTTAATGCTTAGCAAAATATTGTTATCGGTTATAACATAATCAATAATGATCATTCCGGCCCGGTCTGCCGGAGTGGCTTCAATGGCATTTTTTAATAAATTATTAAAGCAGCGTAATAACTGGTCGCGGTCTGCATTAATATAAAAAGAAGTTTCTGTATTTTGAAACTCGATAGTTATATTATCCATTTGTTTAAAAATGGTAACCGCCTGGCTTAACATATCAAATATATTGATGCGTTCAATCCGGGTATCCGGCATTTTTGCAAAAGCGGAAAATTCTGAAGCTATAGAAGATAAGCTTTCTATTTGTTCAACAAATGATTTGCTGAACCTTTCAAATTTTTGATCAAATTTAGGGTCTTTATCCCGCCATGATTTATCAAGCAGTTGCAAGCCTAATTTTAGCGGTGTTAAAGGGTTTTTAATTTCATGGGCAACTTGCTTGGCCATCTCGCGCCAGGCGCTCTCTCTTTCTGATTGGGCAAGCATTTGAGCGCTGTGTTCCAATTCGGCTATCATTTTATTATATTCTTTTATCAATGCCCCAATTTCATCATCACGTTCCCACTTTATGGGCTCGTTCTTTTTGCCGTAAATGATTTTTCCAAGGCTTGTTTGTATGAAATTTAGCGGGGTGGTAATTTGCCGTGCAATAATTACCGCAAACAGCCCGATTGCTATAAAGATCAAAGCATAAATATTGATCATAATGTTCAATAATGAACCAATACGCTCCCAATAATCGGCCTCATTTGAAAAGTAAGGAAGTTGTAAATAAGCCACCACATTGCGCCTTGAGTCTCTTACAGGAGCATAAGCTGATTTATAGCTTAAATTGCCCAGCGTTTCATCTTTTAAAAATTCAGATTTTTGTAGTTTATTCAAAGTAATATATGCTCCGGCATCCATTCGTTTTGCCAGCAAACCATAATTATAAATTTTAGGTTGTGTAGTAATTAATAATGCCCCCTGCCGGTCAAAAAGTATCAGATCTGTTGAATAAGAATCTGCCAGCCGGTCAAAATGCAGCTGGCTTTCTTCATTAATGTGTCCCAGGTATTGGTTAAGCTGGTCGCCTTCCAAATCATCAGTGATTCGTGTAAGCTTCTCTGTTATCATGCTGTCCTGTTGATTGAGATACTGGGTAGTAATGGACAAATAGGTAACAAAACCTACTAATATTAACGTAATAACTACAGCAAATATCATTGAAAACTGGATCCTCGTTTTATAAAGTATCCGGTCAAAGTTTATCTTAAAGCTCCATTTTATTTTATTATCCGTAAAATTTAATATTTTAATCCGTATCCACGACCAACGGATCAGGATAATGATGATACTAAACAATAGTATTGTTATAAAAAAGAAAGTAATAGAAGTAATGTCATAAAAGGCTGCGTTTTCTTCCCTGCTAACAACAATTAAATCACGTTCGCTGGGCTTGTATATTAAATGCTTATATACCGAAAAAGGCTTATACCACTTGCGGTCTTCAATTCCCGTTATTTTGGTAGTATAATCTTTTAGTTTCCCTTTAAAAATTGTATTGATAACGTTATAAGTATAATTGCCATGCTGGCGTATTAATTTATTATTGCTGTAAAAAGCATAGGAGTAATTTTTAAATTCATTTTGGGGCTTTATTTGTGCATCAATTAATAATGCAGGAAATGAATTGGCTATTTGAAGTGTCTTTGATTTTAACTCTATAACTATAGTACCCAGTGGTTTATGCTTATTTATAGGCAGTATGGCAAAATAGTTTTGAAAACCAAACGATGCGTTCTCCCGATAAAAGTAATTGGAAACTTTAAAGGAACTATAAAGAACCATATCTATAAAGTCGTTTAAAGTATAGCTTTTATCATTAGATATTGATATCCCGTCATTATTAAACACATGTATTTCAAGGGTGTATTTTGATAGGTAACCATCAAAATAAAGTTTTTTAAAACGATTTTCAAGGTAACCAATATGATTAGTTGTATCATTAAAGGCTTTAATTACAGCAGGATCAACAATTATTTGATTTTCTATTTTTTTGAAAAGATAATCAGCTGTTACATCATCCGGTATCTCGAGTTGCTTAATAAGTGCCTTTCGTATCTCTTTTTCTTTTATTGACTCGAAGTGATTAAGCATTAAAGCCGAAATAAAAGCGAACAGAAGGATTATACTGGCAAATAACTCTGAATTAAGCTTCCGGTTAACGTTGCGGTAGGAATAACCTCTTATTAAAACTACCAGGCTCCATAAAAAATATACTAAAGTAAACTCATCATAATAAGCAACAACCGCGGTAATTATAAAGATGCTTATTAAAAAGATGAACAACTGGGATACAATTGGTATGGAAAGCTTTTTTGAAAGCGTTAAACACACTTCAGTAAATAAATACAGTATTAGAAAGCAAAAGCATAACATAGTAATGCCAATTGCGCTAAATATTGAAAGATTAAGTACATTATTTACATCAAAGCTAATTGTTGAGTTGAAAACCAGGTCATGAAAGATTTTCATGAACGCAGTAAGGCCGGCAAGTAATGCCAGTATAATAATTATTAAAATAACGTAGCTTACTGTTTTGCCCGGATTATATTTTAATAACCGGTTGCGCTGTTGATAAAGAAATATAGTAAACCAGCATACCAATAATATATTAATGCAAAAATCGCCTAATGTTGGAAATAAGCTGCCTGAGGAATATAGTTCGGGATTAAATATATCCAGCTTATAAATAAAATTAGGGAAGTTATAATGTAAATTAATAAATCTTAATAAAACTATAAACAACGCTAATAAAAAGGCGGATGATTTAACGTAGCCCTTGTGTGATAAATAAGTGCAAATATTTTGTACCAGGAAGCAGAATGAAATAAAAGTTAAAAACCAAAAAGTCAATATAAAATGCAAAAGACGTTTGGCAACTTCATTTGGTTTTAGTTTTATAGAGAACAAATAGGCGTTATTTATGCTATGTACCTCGTAAACAGCCTTATCTGTAAAATCTGCGATTTCAATATTATTGTCTTTGATCAGCCCCTTTGAAAAAGTATTCTGCAGATATTGATTTTGAAAAGCATAATTGAATTTTACCGGTATAAAAAAAATGGCCGTAAAATCACCATCGCTCTTTTTAATAGCTTCATAATAACCATTCGGTTCTTTTAGAAATGAAATTCCTTCTTTTATAAAAGAAATGTTATCCGGTATGATTTTTATGCCACTCCAAAAACTTAATTGCTTGTTTTTTAATGTTATAAACCAAATTTGTTGTTTGGTGGTAAATTTTTCAATATAATCAAACGCATCCTTTTCATTATCAGGAAGATTTTTTAGCTGATTAAAGAGAGATTTATCATTAAGCGTTTCATAAACAAGGCTTTCTTTTTTGTGCAGCTTATGCTCCAGTAATTTAGACGACTGGTGCAAACTATCTGCAGGCGTATATGTTTTTTCCGCAATAATTGACGTTAATAATAGCGTAGCCGTCAATAAGGCAAGCATTAAACGTATTTTTCCGGGGTAACTCAAAGGCTTATAATTAAGTTATAAAAATAGAATAAAAAAAAGCCACTTTAGTTTGTGGCTTATAAATTCTTATTAATTATTGCTGTAGGAGGCACTTTGTGTTGGTATTGCCCGGTCAACTTTTTTAACCAGGCCCTGCAGCACATTCCCTGGCCCAACTTCTGTAAATGAAGTAGCGCCGTCTTCCAGCATGTGTTTAACAGTTTGCGTCCACCTAACCGGGCCGGTAAGCTGCGCAATTAAATTATGTTTTATTTGAGCGGGGTCGGTATAAGGTTTAGCGTCAATATTTTGATAAACTGGGCAAATAGGAGCTTTAATTTCTGTATGCACAATGGCATGTTCCAGTTCAACTCTTGCAGATTCCATTAAAGGCGAATGAAATGCACCACCCACATTTAATTTTAAAGCTCTTTTGGCTCCGGCTGCAGTCATCTCTTCACAGGCTTTATCAACACCGGCAATAGTTCCGGAAATTACCAGTTGACCCGGGCAATTGTAGTTTGCAGGTACAACCACATCACTCATTCGCTGGCAAATATCCTCAACTGTAAAATCATCCAGCCCCAAAATAGCCGCCATGGTTGATGGCTGTATTTTGCAGGCTTTTTGCATCGCGTTTGCGCGAGCCGATACCAGGCGTAACCCGTCTTCAAATGATAATGCACCTGCCGCTACCAGGGCCGAAAATTCACCTAATGAATGGCCTGCGGCCATTTCGGGCTTAAAATCATCCCCTAATACTTTGGCTAAAATAACCGAATGTAAAAATATGGCCGGCTGGGTAACGTTGGTTTGTTTAAGGTCCTCATCGGTACCTTGAAACATGATGTCAGTTATACGGAAACCCAATATTTCATTGGCTTTTTCAAATAATTCACGGGCTTGTGCAGACTGTTCATACAGATCCTTACCCATACCCACAAACTGGGCGCCTTGTCCGGGGAAAATATATGCTTTCATATGTTAGTTTAGTCCCTTACCCCTAAAGGGGGATAAGAGGAATATAAAACATCAAATATATAACTTTTACTTCCTCTTTAGGATTTTTGAGGGGGTTAACCCAATTTCGAAGATATCAGATGCAAAAACTCTGCACGGGTTTTTTCATGCAAAAACCCACCGGTAAAAGCAGAAGTTGTAGTAACTGAGTTTTGTTTTTGCACACCCCGCATACACATACAAAGGTGGCGGCATTCAATTACCACACCTACGCCAATGGGTTGTAAGGTTTCCTGTATGCAATCCCGTATTTCGTTGGTTAAGCGTTCCTGTACCTGTAACCTGCGTGCATAAGCATCAACAACACGTGGTATTTTACTTAAGCCTACTACATAGCCATTAGGGATATAGGCAATATGCGCCTTGCCAAAAAATGGCAGCATGTGGTGCTCGCACATAGAGTATACTTCTATATCCTTAACTACAACCATCTGGCTGTATTCTTCTTTAAATAAGGCCGAGCTCAATATCTCCTTTGCATCAAGCTCATAGCCATGGGTAAGATATAGCATGGCTTTGGCTATGCGTTCGGGAGTTTTTAACAGCCCTTCGCGTTCCGGGTTTTCGCCTATTTGTTTTAAAACTTCTTTGTAATGAGCCGATAGGCTGTTAATCAGCTCAGGGTTATACCGGTCAACTTTCTCATAACCGTTAATGCCTTCATCCCGGTCAGGAATAGCGTTTTTGTCAATCATTATCCAGGTTTAATCACCAAAATACTCCGCGGAGTTATTTTCAGTTTCGTATAATTTTATTGAATGTAAAAACACCCCTTCATACGCTTCAATAGGTGCTTTTAGCTGGTTAAAAATTTCAATGCACAATAATTCAGTCGAAGCCATTTTACCGGCCATAAAGTCAACATCCTTATTAATATTTTTATGATCAAGCTTTTCAATTACATAATCGTTTATGATCACTTTAAGCTCTTTTAAGTCAATTAAATAACCTGTTGCATGCGTAACCTGCCCTTTAACGGTTACAAAAAGGTTATAGTTGTGGCCATGCCAGTTTGGGTTAGCGCATTTGCCAAAAACCTCTGCGTTCTTTTCTGCGCTCCATTCTTCCCGGTACATTCTATGGGCTGCATTAAAATGTTCCTTGCGCGTAATGTATATCATCATAATATTATTGGTGCAAATATACAAAACAAAAAACAGGCGTTAATTTTTATCTTAGTGATCGAAATTAAAATGACATGCGGATATTAATAGTGGTTGCTACCCTCCCCGAAATTACACCTTTGATAGAGGCGCTGTCTTTACAGAAGTCTGAAGAGGAGAACCTTTTTACTACTCGGCATGCGTCTGTAGCCAATTGCTCGGTATTAATTACCGGGGCAGGCATGGTGCCAGCCGCATTTGTATTAGGCAGGCATTTGCTGCAAAACACCTATAACTTAGTAATTAACCTGGGCATTGCCGGCAGCTTTGACCGGAATATAGTGTTGGGCGAAGTAGTGGAAATAACCGAAGATACATTTGCCGAATTAGGGGCGGAGGACGATGAAAAGTTTATAACTATTGAAAAGTTAGGTTTTGGTGAGAGCGTATTTAAGCCAACGGCAAGTTTGCATAAACTGTCAAAAAAGTTCGACCTGAAACAAGTAACAGCCATTACGGTAAATAAAGTACACGGGAATGAGGGTTCAATTGCAGTAACTGCCGAAAGATTAAACCCACAGGTAGAAAGCATGGAAGGCGCCGCCTTTTTTTATGCCTGCCGTGAGGCGGGGGTACATAGCCTTCAAATCAGGGCAGTGTCAAATTATGTAGAAAAACGTAACCGCGATAACTGGCAGATAGGGCTTGCTGTTAAAAATCTGAATAACTTTGCGCTTGATTTGTTGAAAGGGTTGTAAATGTTTAGCTTTTATATATCACTTCTACAACCACTACAACTTTTAAAACTTTTACAACCAGCCAATGAAACTATCTCTCGGTTTTTCTCCCTGCCCTAATGATACCTTTATTTTTGACGCGCTTATTCATCATAAAATTGATACGGAAGGATTAGATTTTGAGGTGTTTTATGATGATGTGGAAACACTAAACCAAAAAGCTTTCAAGGGCGAGCCCGATATTACCAAGCTCAGCTATCATGCTTTTGCCTATATAGCCAACCAGTACGTTTTATTAGATGCGGGCAGCGCCCTGGGCTTTGGTGTTGGTCCGCTATTAATTTGCAAAGGCGATGAAGATAAATTGCGCTCACAACTCACCATTCCCAACTCACCGCTAAAAATAGGTATCCCGGGCAAATACACTACGGCTAATTTTTTATTGGGACTGGCGTTTCCGGAAGCTGCCAATAAGCAGGAAATTGTTTTTTCGGATATTGAGAATGCCATATTAAAGGGCAGAATTGATGTAGGGCTCATCATCCATGAAAACCGCTTCACTTACCAGGATAAAGGATTAAAGAAGATTATTGACCTGGGCGATTATTGGGAAAAGCAAACTGGTTGCGCTATCCCGCTTGGCGGCATTGTAGCTAACCGTAAGTTACCTTTGGATATTCAGCATAAAATTAACCGGGTTTTGCGCCGTTCGGTAGAGTTCGCTTTTGCAAACCCTAAATCCGGGTTAGATTTTATTCGCTCACATGCGCAGGAAATGAGTGAAGAGGTAATGTATAAGCATATAGAACTATATGTAAATAAATATTCCGTTAACCTGGGTGAAGAAGGCAGAAAAGCGATCAAATTACTTTTTGATACCGCATTGGAGAAGGGGATTATTCCGGAGATAAAAGAGGAAATATTTTTGACTTCCTAAAGGGGAATTAATAACCTGTTGGATGGACTGTGCGATTCCCCTCTTGAGAGGGGCGCAGGGGTGTGTTTAACAAAGCGACTAATCACCCCTCCCACTTCATAATTAGCTATCTCCCCCCAAAAAGGAAATTTGTTTGCTCTACCTTAAACCCCGCCACTGTTAAATAAAGTTAAATGCTTCTTTTCCATTCGTTTATGATTAAAAACAATGTTATGTTGCAATAAAACTAACCAGGCATTTATCATGAAACCACTTTTTTACCCGGTAGCAATTACTGTTTTAACAGGATTGCTATTGTCTTGCAACCATTCGTCTAAAAATTCGAGAATCACTATTCATGATCAGGGTGTAAATATTGCTTATACAGATACCGGGAAAAGCGATACAACACTGCTTTTTGTACACGGCTGGTGTATTAACAAAACCTACTGGACAAGCCAGGCAGCTTATTTGGGTAAAAGATACCGCGTAGTTGCTATTGATCTCCCGGGTTTTGGTGAATCAGGGAAGAACCGGAAGGATTGGAGCACAAAGGCGTTTAGCAGGGATGCTGATTCAGTGATCAGTCAATTGAAGCTAAAGAAAGTAATATTGATTGGGCATTCTATGGCCAGCGTAATAGCTTTGCAGGCCGCTGTTGATAACCCAGCACAAGTTATAGGGTTGGTAGTGGTTGATATTTTTAAAAATGTAGGTAAGGATCAATTACAAAGTGAACAGGCGAAAAAAGAATATGCTAACGCGATAGATTCACTGAAACATCATTTTAAAAAAATAGCGTTTGAGTATTTTAACCAGGATTTGTTTTATAAAACAACTACTGATGCAGTTAAAAAAAGAGTGCTTAATGACGTTGCCCATGTTGATACAACTATTGCCGCCGCTTGTATGGAGCAAGGAGATTTTAATGAATTAGACAAGCTAAAAAAGATGAAAACCAAGTTATATCTTATTAACAGCGACGTAAAACCTACTGATACAACACAATTGGCTGCTAATAAAATCCCTTTTAAACTATTGTATATTCATGCAACCGGTCATTTTCCCATGATAGAAAAGCCAGAGGAATTCAACAGGCTTTTGGATGAAGCAATTGGGGATATTAAACGGTCTCCCAAAATCTAACCATTATGTCATTGCGAGGAACGATCCGCCAGCTGGCGGACTGCACATGAAAATCTCCCCTGCAACATTGATTGGAAGAAGAAAGTCATCCGGTCATTGTATACTAAAGCAATTAATATCCGCATTAGAGATTGCTTCGTACCTCGCAATGACGCGCTATGGATGAGTTGCTCTTGAGGATATATTATCTTTTTGATTGTCCGCATTAGAGATTGCTTCGTTCCTCGCAATGACGGGGGAAGAGAATTATCTTTTTTGCCTATCCGCAATTAGAGATTGCTTCGTTCGCGCAATGACGGGGGAAGAGAATTATCTTTTTTGCCTATCCGCAATTAGAGATTGCTTCGTTTCTCGCAATGACGCGGTAGGAGAATTATCTTTTTTGCCTATCCGCAATTAGAGATTGCTTCGTTCGCGCAATGACGAGGGGGAGAGAATTATCTTTCCGCATTAGAGATTGCTTCGTTTCTCGCAATGACGCTTGAGACTTCGTTTATTTGTGAAAGAATTTTATATAGCTGCAAATATGATGAAGCTGCATCAAAATGCTAATCAGTGATTCGGGTAATATAATCCGAATTATATAGTGATGGCGGCTTTAACCAGATAAGGCAATATCTCTTTTTGAAAGGAAACAAAGTTTTTGCGAACGTCTGAGTCGCTAACTGAAGTAAAGGCAAAGCTGAATACGATGCTTTTGCTGCATTTAATTAAAAAGCGTAAACGCTGCTGGTAGTTTTCGGTTTTGCGGATACCATCCAGTTGTGTAAAGGAGGCCATAAGCAGATCTTCCAGCTCATTAGAAAGATTTTTCAGGAAATCTTGCGAGTTGGTGGATTCGCGGATAAAATCCCAGCCGATAAATTCATTACATACGGTGTAGGATAAACGGCAGGTTTTCATAATAAGTAAGGTCAAGTGTGCCTCTTCGTCCTTTTCGTGCGGACTGTTGTGTATCAGGTCGTCCACACTTACACGGATATAATCCATCAGCAGGCTGTGTAAAACATCCTCCTTGCTTGCAAAATATTTATAAATAGTGGCCTTGGCAATTTTAGCCCGTTTGGCAATTTCGTTTACGCTGGTTTTGTGGTAACCGAATTTGCGGAACAGGTCCTGCGCTGCACGCTTAATGCTTTCTTTAATTTTATCGGCTTCCATGTATCAATTCGATACAAATATCTCAAAATTACTCACATTTACCGAATATGACTTTAAAGACATTGTAGCAGGGGCCTTTACAGGGGTGCCATCGGTTAAGGAGAACTTTGCGCCGCTGCATGGATCGGTAGCGGTTAAGGTAGGATTATCCAGCGTTATGGCGCAATGGTTTTGCGGCTGATAGCTGCTGCAGCGGTCATAGGCTGCGTAACTGCCATCCGCTTCGCGGAAAATAATAAGGCCCGCCACACCGTACCCGTTGATAATTACCGCGCCATTAGGTGTTTTTAAAGCGTTAAGGCGGGGATCTGCCAGGGTAGCCTGAAAGTTCACCGCCACGTCAGGAATAACATTTCCGGATTTAACGCAGGACAGGCAGCTTAAAATCAACACCCCAATAAACGTAATCTTTTTTATCATATGATCTCTGTTTGAAATTGCTTTAAGAAACGAACATCGTTCTCGGAGAATAAACGCAGATCACGTATAACATATTTTAAGTTGGCAATTCTTTCCATACCCATACCAAACGCAAAGCCGGTATATACCTTGCTGTCGATGCCGCAGTTTTCCAAAACATTAGGGTCAACCATACCGCAGCCTAATATTTCTACCCAGCCACTATACTTACACATATTGCAGCCTGTCCCTTTACAAATGGTGCAGGATACATCCATTTCGGCAGATGGTTCAGTAAACGGGAAATATGATGGCCTGAAACGTACTTTGGTGCCTTCGCCATATAACTCCTGCACAAAATGATACAGGGTTTGTTTGAGGTCGGCAAAGGATACGTTCTCATCCACATACAAACCTTCTACCTGGTGAAAAAAGCAATGCGCGCGGGCCGAAATGGCTTCATTACGGTAAACCCTGCCCGGCATAATAGCGCGGAACGGCGGCTTGCCGTTCTCCATCATGCGCACCTGTACAGATGAGGTATGGGTACGCAGGGCGATATCGTCCTTACCGTTATTTTTTTTGATGAAGAAAGTATCCTGCATATCTCTTGCCGGATGCTCCTCGGGAAAATTAAGGGCAGAAAAGTTATGCCAGTCGTCCTCAATTTCCGGCCCTTCGGCCACTACAAATCCCAGCCGTTTAAAAATATCAACGATCTCATTACGAACCAGCGACAGTGGATGGCGCGAACCGAGGTTAAATCCATCGCCGGGAAGAGTCAGATCAAATTGTATGTTTTGTGTTGCGGGTTCTGAGCCTGCAGCTTCTTTCAATTCATTGTATTTGCTTTCGGCTAACTGCTTAAACTGGTTAAGCACTTTACCAAAGGTGCGTTTCTCTTCAGGTCCAACGGTTTTAAATTGCTCAAACAGGTCTTTTATAATTCCCTTTGTGCCTAAAAATTTAATGCGAAAAGTCTCCAGCTCATCTGCATTTGCGGGTGAGAAGGCGTTGATCTCGGCGCTATATTGGTCTATTTGATCTTGCATTATAATGATCTTAAAAATTGTTCGGCTGTTAAAACCGGTATGGTGGATTGGGTATAATCTTTGATATTTCGGGTAATGATAACATCAGCTTTTGCTGTTTTAGCAGCATAGAATTGGACGGCATCTTCAAAGTCAGAAAAGTTGCTGTTGAGTGTCAGATCTATAATTGTTTCGTTTACTTCAATTATTGAAATAATACTTCGCAATCTTTTTAGGGACTGAATTTTTGTTGTAGGAGTAAGTTTATTCAAAAAATAAGATGCGTTGATAAATGCTATTGATGACGTAAATGCCTTAAAACGTGCCTCATAACAAAGTTCAAACAAATTAATCGCAGGCAGATAAAAAGGTTTTCTAACTAATGCCGCATCAAGCATCACATCACTATCAATAAATAGTTTTTTCACTTACCGTATTTTTCTTCCAAATGCTTATGATACTCTGCTTTGTGATCAAAGTCAGGTATTGGACCATCCACAGCAATAATTCCCTTAACCCAATCAGATAATTCAGCTTCTTCTTTCATATGAAAAGGTTCGGTGTCATTTTTAACTCCCTTTTTAAAAAGGCTTGCTGCAACTTCTGAAAGACTTATGTTCCTTTTCTTTGCAACAGTTTCTAATTGATGTAGCAATCCGGGCTCAATATCCAACGTTACTTTCATGACTTATGAATTTATAAATACAAATATAAATAATCTACACGTGTTATTTTATTACTTGTAACGCTTTACCCACCTTGGTAAAAGCTGTTATGGCTTTATCTAAATGGACCATATCATGCGCTGCAGAAATTTGTACACGGATACGCGCCTTGCCCTGTGGTACTACCGGGTAGTAAAAGCCGATGACATAAATACCTTCATCCAGCATTTTAGCGGCAAACTCCTGCGCCAGCTTGGCATCATACAGCATTACCGGTACAATAGGATGTATGCCAGGTTTAATGTCAAAACCGGCATCCGTCATTTTTTTACGGAAGTATTGGGTAT